>NZ_JBEPQI010000022.1:0-172844 GCF_040547725.1 Bradyrhizobium sp. LA2.1 | reverse complement strand
GGACTTGGCCTCCCACGCTGCCAAATCCGTGCACTATGATGTGTCGGCTATGTCCCCGAACACCCGTCGGTCATGTCCCCGGGCTGAACATCAAGCCGGGCGATGACAGCGAGAGTGCGGAGGGCGATGCCAGCAAGAACGTGGCGGCGGCGGCGCCCTAACTCACCACCGCCCGCTTCGGCTCGACGATCTCGAACATGCGCGGGAATTCGTCCATCAGGCCCATCAGCTCGGCAAGCCGCATCGGGTTGCCCGCGAGCTTGATCTTGCCGGCGGCGACCGCTTCCGGAAAGCTCGTCAGTTTCGCGATGACCTCATCGAGCGTTGCGCGCGCGAGCGTGAAGCTCGCGTCCGCATTTTCCGCCTGCACGCCTTCGGTATAGGTCAGCGCAGAGTTTTCCAGGTTGAGCGCAAAGATCTCGCCGGTATCGGAAAAGCTCCAATTCAGCACGATGTGCTTGCCCTCGGCCTTGGGGCCGTTGAGCCGAATGCCGAGCACGTCCCAGAGCTGCTCGGTGCGTAGCGCGGCCAGCGTCTCGCGCGGCATCGGCGGACGCGGCGGGGTCTTGGGCATGCCCTGACGCAGTTCCTGCGCGCCGAACAGATAGGCGTTGCGCCAGGTCGAGCTCTCGGCGGCATAACCGAGCTGCTCGAGCGTATCCGCGAGCAACAGACGCGCCGCTGCATTCTCCGGCTCCGCGAAGACGAGATGGCCGAGCGCCTGCGCGACAAAGCGAAACTCGCCTTTGTCGAAGTCCTTGCGTGCGCGCGCGAGGATGGCCTCGGCGCCGCCCATGTACTCGACATACTTCTTGCCGGATTCTACCGGCGGCAGCGGATCGAGATTGACCGGGTTGGCATCGTACCAGCCGAGATACTTCTGGTAGATCGCCTTCACGTTATGCCGGATATGGCCGTAATAGCCGCGGCCATGCCAGGCACCCTCCAGGCTCTTCGGCAACTGGATCGTCTCGGCGATCTCGGCTGCGGTAAGGCCGTGGTTCATCAGGCGGATGGTCTGGTCATGCGCGAACTTGTAGAGATCGCGCTGCTGCCGGATCATCGTGCCGATCCGCTCGCGGCCCCACACCGGCCAGTGATGCTGGCCGCACATCGCCTCCGCCTTGCCGTCCCAGAGCCGCAAGGCCTCGTTGAGGTACTTCGACCACGCCAGCGCATCGCGCACGTCGGCGCCGCGGAACGGCAGCAGATTGTGGAAATTGTGCGTACAGTTCTCGGCGAGGTTCAGCAGTCTGTAGCGCGGGATGAAGAAGTGCATCTCCGCCGGCGCTTCGCTGTTCGGCGCCATCTGGAATTCGAATTCGACGCCGTCGATCACCCGCCTGTCGCCGGTTGCCATGATCAGGTCGGTCGGACGCAGCAGTGCCACGGCGCCCGCCGCCATCGACTTGCCGAGCCCGTTGTCGACCTGCCCCCGCACACCTTTGGCGAGGAACGGCCCGAACTGGTATTGTGCCCGCCGCAGCATCGCCGGTCCCGCGATGATGTTCTCGGAGACGGCATGCTCCATGAACAGGTTCGGCGCGATGATCGGCACGCGCCCGGTCGTCAGCGCATCCTCCTCCAGCACGCCGCGCGCGCCGCCCCAATGGTCGGTATGGGTGTGGGTGAAAATGACGGCGGCGACCGGCTTCTGGCCACGATGCCTGTAATAGAGATCGAGCGCGGCACGTGCGCCCTCGATCGACGTCAGCGTGTCCACGACGATGACACCGCTGTCGCCCTCGATCAGCGTCATGTTGGCGATGTCGAGCCCGCGCACCTGGTAGACCCCGGGCACCACCTCGAACAGGCCGTGATGCATGTTGAGCCGCGCCTGTCGCCACAAGCTCGGATTGACGGTCGGCGGCGCCTGCTCGGACGACAGGAAGCCGTAGGGCTTCAGGCTCCAGACCGTCCGCCCCTGCGGGTTGGTGATCTCCGCGTTCTCGATCGTGCCGAGGAAGCCGCGCGCGGCATCGTCGAAATCCCGCGTGTCGGAAAACGGCAGCGCATTCAGCATCGCATCATGCTGCGCGGTGACGGAGGGTGTTGCGTCCTTCGGCTCGCTGCTGGTCATTCTTGTTTCCTCCCGGCCTGTGCGAGCATCTAACCGCATCTCGCGGGTGATTGCTATCGGAGGAGACTGCCGAAATCGAGCGAGATGCCTCTTCCCTTCTCCCCTTGTGGGAGAAGGTGGCGCAAAGCGCCGGATGAGGGGTATATCTCCGCCCGCAAGACTGTTTGTGCGGAGAGAAACCCCTCACCCGCCTCGCCGCTGCGCGGCGAGCCACCCTCTCCCACAAGGGGAGAGGGTGCACCGTCCACGTGGCTTACGCAGCGAGCTCTTCCGCCAAGATCTGGCCCGATGCGGTCGCATCCGCCATCCGCAAATCCCGCGCCAGCACATAGCCGCCGCGTTCCTGCTTGGCCCGATAGAGCGCCTTGTCGGAGCGCGACAGCAGCGCTTCCGCGGTGCGCCCGTCGTCCGGCGCGACGGCAACGCCGACGCTGACGCCGAGCTCGATCATTTGTCCGTCGATATCGTAGGGCATGCTGATCGACTGCACGATGCGCTGCGCCATCGCTTCCGCATCAGCCGCCACACGCTGCACCAGGACGAACTCGTCGCCGCCCATCCGGACCACGAGGTCATCCTGCGCGGCGAGCGCCTTGAGCCGCCCGGCGACCTGCTTCAGCAGTGCGTCACCGACGGGATGCCCGAACCGGTCGTTCGCCTCCTTGAAGCGGTCGAGATCGAGCGTATGGACGGCAATCATCCCGGCCGCCAGCATCTGCGGCAGGTCCGTGGCCAGCACCGAACGATTGGACGCGCCGGTCATCGGGTCCAGGCGCGAGAGCTGCTCGAACTGCCGCTTGAGCGTGATCTGGTTGATCGAGGCATTGAAGCTCAGCCGCACCATCTCGAAACTGGCGGCCACATACATCAGGATGAGGAGCCCGAGCCCGACATGGCGGAGATCCGGCTGCATGAAGGTCACGATCGCAGCAGGCGCTGCGATTGCGACGAGATCGAGCAGCGCCGCGACGGGACGCAGCGCCAGCCGCGCCACCACGCCGGCGCCAAAGCCGAAGCCGATGCCAATCGCCATCACGGAACAGAGCGCATCACCCAGCACGATGCTGCGCGCGGCAAAAACGCCGAGCACCAATGCCGTCACCACGGTGCCGGCAATGTAACGCCGCTCCCAGATCACGGCCTCGGCCCGAGCAAGCTGCGTCGGCTGCGCGAGGCGGCGACGGAATGCGACAATTTCGAACAGGCGGACGATGGCGACGACGACACCGGCGACCGTCAGCGCCGCCGTCACCATATCGCCGGTCTCGTAGGTCGTGATGGCGCCGACCATCGCGAGGCAGGCGGCCGCAAGAATGTTGGGCATCGTCGTGCCGTGCAGGCCCGTGATGACTTCCAGATAGACGGCGTCGGAAATCGACGCTCGTCCGGATTCCATTCTGTTGAAGAACATGCCAGCCCCATCCACTGGCATGGTTCTACCGCAGACCCGTAAAAATGGGTTCCCAGCGCAGCGATGGCATTTGAGCGCGCGGGTTTACCGCGCGTTAGCCATGTCCCGGTCGTGCATAGGCTAATGCATCCCCAGCACCCGCGGCAGCCACAGCGTCAGATCGGGCCAGTAGGTCACGATGACGAGGAAGCCGAGCATGGTGATGAGCCACGGCAACACGGCGACCGCGAGCTCGGTTATTCGCATGCGCGCTATCATCGAGGCGACATAGAGATTTAACCCGACAGGCGGATGGCAGAGGCCGACCTCCATGTTGACGTCCATCACGATGCCGAAATGCACGAGGTCGATGCCGAGCTTCTTGGCCGCCGGCGCCAGGATCGGCGCCATGATCAGGATGATCGAGTTCGGCTCCATGAAGTTGCCGGCGAGCAGCAAGAGAATGTTGACGACCAAGAGGAAGCCGACCCAGCCGAGATTCTGCGCCGCGATCCAGTCGGCCAAGGTCGCCGGCAGGTTCTCGTTGGAGAGCACGAAGGAGAACAGCACCGCGTTGGTGACGATGTAGAGCAGCATCGCGCTGGTGTTGGCGGCGCGCAGCAGCACCCGCGGCACGTCCACGATCTTGATCGCCTTGTAGACGAACACCGCGATGACGAAGGAGTAGACCGCAGCCATCGCAGCCGCCTCGGTGGCGGTGAACAGGCCGCTGTAGATGCCGCCGATGATGATGACGACCAGCATCAATCCCCAGATGCTCTCGCGGAAGGTGCGGACGGTCTCGCCCCAGCTCGCCTTCGGCAGGCGTGGATAGTCGCGCTTGCGTGCGAGCCACCAGGTGACGATGCAGAGCATCGTCGTCAGCATGATGCCCGGCAGCAGGCCCGCGACGAACAGCGCGCCGATCGAGGTATTGGTGGAGACCGCATAGACGATCTTCGGTATCGACGGCAGCATCAGGATGCCGAGCGAGCCGGCAACGGTGATGATGCCGGCGCCGAAATGCATGGGATAGCCGTGGCGGACCATCTCCGGCAGCACGATCGCGCCGATCGCGGCAACGGTCGCGACGCTCGAGCCGCACACCAGCGCGAACATCGCGCAGGCGACGATGCCGGCAAGGCCGAGACCGCCGTGCCAGTGGCCGATCAGCGAGGTCGCGAACTTGATCATGCGGCGCGCGACGCCGCCATGGGTGAGGAAATTGCCGGCGAGGATGAAGAACGGGATCGCCATGATCTCGAACCCCTCGATGCCGGTGAAGAGCTTCATCGAGACCGCTTCGATCGGCACCGTGGTCAGCGTGAACAGGAACGTCATCACGGTGAGGCCAAGCGCGATCGAGACCGGGATGCCGGTCAGCATCAGCGCGATCAGCAGCGCGAACACGGTCGCGGCTCGCATCCAGTGCGGCAGCACCACCACGCCAAACTTCTCGGCGAGACACATCGCGAAGATCAGGATCGGCGCCATGATCAGGATGACGCCGAGCGGCGACACTTTTCGCGCGGCGGCCCTGGTCGCCGCGCCGGCGGGCTGCGGATGCAGCGCCGGCGAGACGTCGGCCTCCACGCCCTCGACATGGCTCTCGTCGTGATGCGGCAGATGGCCGGTCCAGTAGTAGGACCACGAGACCTGGAGGAAGCGGAAGCACATCAGGCCCGAGCCGAGCGGGATCGCCAGATAGACGAACCACATCGGCGCTTCCAGGTCATTGGACTGCTGGCCGGTCTTGAACATCTCGGAGACGAAGGAGGCGCCGAAGGCGGCGATCATGCCGGTGAAGAGCGCGCCGCAGAGCAGCGAGAACAGGATCACGTGCTTGCGCGAATGCTCGGGCAGGCGGTTGACGAGCAGGTCGACGCCGACATGGATGCCGGTGCGCACGCCATAGGCCGCGCCGAACTTCGCCATCCAGATGAACATGTAGATGCAGAGTTCCTGCGCCCAGGACAGGTCGAGCTCGGACAGGAAGGTGAACACCGCCATCGACAGCGTCGCGAGCCAGCTCATCCCGTGCGCAGCCGCCCATCTGGAGAGGACGATCGATTCGCCTGCGCCGTAACGGTGCACCACGGCGATGAAGATCAAGCCGGTTGCAGCCGCGATGAGCGTCGCGATCAGCCATTCTTCGAGATGGTTGAGCGCCTGGTTGAGCACGCGAAGCAAATCAAAGTCCCCCTATCGATGCGAAACGGCCGGAAGTGCGCACACTCCCGACCGTTCGTATTGTCCTTGCGGAAAACGCGTCAGTTCATCTTGACGTCGAGTTCCTTGGCGACGAGATCGAGCACCTCCTGCCCGACCCGGCCCTTTGCCCATGTATAAGTCGGCCGCATCGCTTCCTGCCACGCCTTGCGGTCGGCGTCAGTCAGATAATGCAGCTTGGTCTTGCCCGCCTTCTTGATCTCGGCCAGCGCGTCCTCGTTCTCCTGGTGCGCGATCTGGTTGGTGTACTCGGTTGCATCCACCATCGCCTTCTCGACCTGGGCGCGGATGTCGGGCGGCAGGCCGGACCAGAATTTCGAGTTGACGATGACCGCATATTGCAGATGCGCGTGATAGGACACGGTGATGTCCTTCTGCACCTCGTAGAACTTCTGCGTCAGGTAGTTCGACGCGGTGTTCTCGCAGCCGTCGACCACGCCGGTCTGGAGCGCCTGGTAGACTTCGGAGAACGCCATGATCTGCGGGATCGAGCCCATCAGGCGGAAATACTGGTCGGCGATCTTCGATCCGGAGATGCGGAATTTCAGGCCCTTGAAATCCTCAGGCTTCATCAACGTGCGGTTCGACGACACCATGTGGAAGCCGTTGTCCCAATAGGCGAGCCCCGTGATGCCCTTGGCCTCGAGCTTCTGGAACAGCCACTTGCCGATCGTGCCCTTCATCGCGTTGGAATAGGTCTCGTCGTCCTTGAACAGCCAGGGCAGGTCGAGCGCCTCGAATTCCTTGATGCCGAGCGGCGCGAATTTCGCGGTCGAGGGCGCCAGCATCTGCACCGAGCCGAGCTGGAGCGCCTCGATCTCCTCCTTGTCCTTGTAGAGCGAGGAGTTCGGATAGACTTCGATCTTGACCTTGCCGTCGGTGTACTTCTCGGCGAGTTCCTTGAACTTCAGCGCGCCCTTGCCCTTCGGGGTGTCGTTGGCGACCACGTGGCTGAACTTGATGACAACAGGGCTCTGGGCCTGTGCCACGGCTGGGGCCACGAGAATAGCTGCGGCGGCGACCGCAAGAAGCAGCTTGCGCATGAAGTAACCTCCCAACAACCTCTAAAACCGGGTTCTTTTTGTTTTGCAGCCCGGTTTGCAGCCCAGTAGTGGCAGCAATCCACCACCCGAACAACTAGACCTAAGCCCAATTTGCCACAGGCAAGCTAGCTTGATGGCTGTTGTCCGCGCAACCCGGGACCCGCTTCCAGTCCCGGGTTGCGAACGGTTTATGTCGCATTGCGGCAGTGCGATCAGCTCTTGCGCTGGGCGACCATGAACAGACGCCGGAACGGAAACAGCGTCTGCCCCGCCGCATTCTTCGGATAGGCCTTCGCCACCCGCTCGCCATAGGCGGCCTCGAACGCGGCCTTCTCGTCGCCCTGCAGGATGTCGAGATAGCGCGTCAGCCAGGTCCCCTTGGTCCATTCCTTCACGGGATTGTCGCCTTCGAGCACCTGCAGATATTCGGTCTCCCAGATGTCGACGTTCTGGGAAAGCGGCGCGAGCAAATCATGATAGAAGGCCGGCCCTTCGACCGGCGGCGGGGTGACGAGATGCTCGACCTTTGACCGCCACGGACCGTTCAGCGCCGTCTCGCCGATCAGCACATGCGATGGCGCGAGGAAGTTGCGCGGCATCTGCACCGCAAGCATGCCGCCGGGCGTCACCTTCTCCATGACCGACGGAAACAGCGCCGCATGATTGGGCAGCCAGTGCAGTGCGGCATTGGAATAGATCAAATCGTATTGCCTGGCGGGGCGCCAATGGCCGAGATCCTCGTGCGACCATTCCACATCCGGCGCCGCCTTGCGGCCGGCGGCCACCATCTCGGCCGAGCCCTCGACACCGGTCACGGTCGCGTCCGGCCAGCGTTCCTTGATCAGTTTTGTCACGTTGCCGGCCCCTGCCCCGAGATCGGCGATCGCGCGCGGGGCGAAATCCGGAATCCGCATCAACAGGTCGACGGCGGGCCGAAGCCGATGGCCGGAGAATTTCAGATATTGCTGCGGATCCCAGACCATTGCTCAACGCCTTTTCTTTTTCGTGTTTCCTTCGTCGAGGCTCTTGGTTACCACTGCTCGTCCCGCTCAGGCAATTCGCGAAGCCGGCGGGACGGGCAGGAAACGAACGACAAGAAGCAAAAAGCAAACAAGAGAGCGTGTGACCATGGACCTCGGGCTCAAATCGAAAACCGCAGTCGTGACAGGGGCGAGCATCGGCATCGGCCGCGCCATCGCCAAGGGCCTGGCTGCCGAAGGCGTCCGCGTCGTCGGCGTGGCGCGGCGCACTGATCTCCTTGCCGAGCTGGTGAAAGAAGTCGGCTCCGGCCTGATCACGCCGTTCGAGCAGGACGTGATGGCGAAGGACGCCGCGGAGAACATCGCGGCCTTTGCGCAAAAGCAGCTCGGCCACGTCGACATCCTCATCAACAATGCCGGCGGCAGCCGCCCCCTTCCCGTCGATGCGCCCGACAGCAAATGGGACGAGGCGATCGCGCTGAACTTCACCAGCTACCGCCGCATCGCGCATGCGCTACTGCCGCAGATGATCGAACGCAAATGGGGCCGCATCGTCAACATCACCGGCAAGTCCGAGCCGGAGGGCCTCAACGCTGCGTTCGCCGCAAAGGCCGCCGTGCACGCCTGGGCCAAAGGCCTGTCGCGCGAGATCGGCGAGCACGGCATCACCATCAACTGCATCCCGCCCGGCCGCATCATGAGCGAGCAGATCCGCCGCAACTACCCGCCGGATTATCGCGAGCGCTTTGCCGAGGAAGAAATCCCGGTCGGCTATTGGGGCGAGCCGGAGGACCTCGCGGCGCTCGCGGTGTTTCTGGCCTCACCGGTGGCAAGGTACATCACGGGCACGGTGATCCCGGTGGATGGAGGGTTGCGGAGGTATCAGTTTTAGGGCCAGCCGTAGGATGGGTAGAGCGCAACGAAACCCATCGACAACATCCAGAGAGGTCTCGATGATCGAGAGATACTCAGACCACGCGGCAAACGAGCGGACTTTTCTCGCCTGGGTCAGGACGGGCATCGCGATCATCGCGTTTGGCTTTGTCGTCGAGAAATTCAACCTCTTCGTCCGAACAATCGCCGAAGCCAACAGGACGGAGATCGGGTCTCGACTGCAATTCGATCGCTTCACGGGAGCGTTCAGTCACTATGACGGCCTCGCGCTGATCGCGATCGGGATCGCAATCATCGTGATTTCGCTCTTTCGCTTCATCAGGACTGGCCGAATGATTGACGATGCACAATCTCATTCCGCCGGCGGCATCAAGACAGAACTGGTGCTCGCCGTTGTGCTGGGCCTGATCGTTACAGCGATGACCGTTTATTTTGCGCTCTGACTTTGGACCTAGCGGTGGCGCCGGCTTCCATCGACAACGTCTGGAGATCGCTTTGCATCACCATACGGGTCTGGGCATCGAGAGCGCCGAACGGCTCGTCCATCAGGATCACATCGGGGCCGACCTCGGTGTTGACTGACGTGATGTTGCGGCCGCGAAGATGGACCGCATGACTATACATATTCCAAGCCGCCGAAATGAGCAGGCCGAGGCCAATGGTGAGAATTTGGGCTTCGCGGGTTGAATGAAAGGCAGGGCCGGCTGCGGCATCGCCGCGGCGGCGCGTTGGGGTTGCGGCTTCGCCGCACACTCGTCCACATCTACTGGCGTCGCCGCCGTCAATGACGCAGAGGCGGTCCCTTTAAGAAACACGCTCGGAAGGTCGGCGGCCGGGCTCTCTGGTCATGCATCAGTCGACGTGACTGCATTTCCTGCCGTCGACAACGCGCGTGGATGAGAGGCAAACCGGATGATGTGCGGCGAGGCTGCTCCGCTATAGAGACTGTCGAGAATGGCGGAACGGTTCTTCAGGACCCCGCGCTGATTGATGTAGCCCTTGTCCGTTGTCTCGCCTGCCGCGAGCGACAGCGGCTGGATCTGGATGGCAACGGCCGATATCCGCGCGTTGGTCGCTGCCGCCAGGTTATGCTCGGTCAAGACCCGATGGACGTATGCGCGAACGCCGGAATCCAATGAAAGGGTGTCACCGGAATCCGCGCCTGCTGCGCCGATAGCATGTCGCCTTGCACGGTCCGGATTGAGCCATACCAGCGCGACGAGAGAATCGCGGCCCTCGCCTCCGATGACCAAATCCTGCAGCACGCCGCCCATCCGGTTCAGGATGGCGGCACGCAGCTCGCCGACGAGCACCCACGTGCCTGTCATCATTTTGAAATTCTCCGAGAGACGCCCGGAAAACCTCAGGCCGCGGCAGAGATCGGCGGGATCGATGAACGAGACCGCGTCGCCTACCCGATAGAAGCCCTCTTCGTCGAATGCCGCCGCGGACAATTCGGGTAATCCGAGATAACCGGGCATGACGTTCGGGCCACGGACCCGCGCCTCGTAACCGTCCATCGCCGGAACCAGCTTGAGTTCGATGCCGGGTGCCGGCAAGCCGATCTCTCCCGGCGCTTCGCACGGTCGATAAGACACGCAGATGGTCGGCCCGGCTTCCGTGGCACCGTATCCGGCCAAAATCGGAACTCGCTCGCCGCGGACTTCGATTGCATATTCCTGAAGCGTTGCCATTACGGACGCCGGGATCGCCGCGCCCCCGAAAATCATTCTGTCGATGCGATGGAAGAACTTCCGCCTCAGGTCTGGATCCTCGCCGAGCGCGGCGCATAACAACGCGTAACCGGTTGGGACATTGAATGAGGCCGTCGGAGAAACGTCGTGCAGATTGGCGATTGTTCGATGAAACGCTTCGGGCGTCGGTCGGCCATCGTCGATATAGAGAGAGCCGCCGTTCTTCAGAATCCCATTCAGTATGACGTTGCAGCCCATGGTATGATGCCAGGGCAGCCATTCGATCTGAACCAGGGGCTGCGAGACCGGCGTGACCTGAGCGGCCATCTGCAGCACGCTCGACATCATGCGATGGGTATTGATCACTCCCTTGGGAGAGCCGGTCGATCCCGACGTGAACAGGATTCTGCCGACGGTCTCCGGTCCGAGTGCTGCGAACGCCGCCTCAAACGCGTGACCCGGTGTCGCGGCGGATAGCTCCGACAGCGGCGTGGTATCCGCCGCCTCTTCCGCCGTTATCCATTCGGCCTGCGCAAAGCCGGGGATGGCACGGGCTTGCACGAAGGGATCCGCCTTCTGGGCAAACACAAACTTCGGCGTGAGGACCTTCGCGATGTCTTCGATGCGGCTGAGGCCACCTGGCAGAAGACTGTAGCTTGGCGAGATCGGCGCAACCTGCAGACCGATCGACATCGCGGCGAACTGGATCACCGCATTCTCGATCGAATTGCCGGACAGGATGGCCAGCGTATCGCCCGCTGCGCCACCCCGATCAATCAGCGCCTGCCCGACCGAGCGCACTCGAGACCAGAATTCGCCATAGCTGATCGACTGCCATGCATTGTCGCGGGTTCGTTGCGCGAGAAAGACGCGGTCCGACGTTTCCTGAGCCCAGTGGGGAAGGTATGCGCAAATCGTCCCGCTCACTCCAGCGAGTATAATCCGCGATCGCAATATCAGGGTGCCGTCATCCCTTCTCGTAACCTCGATGTCGGTCGGTGGTGAAGGCATAGAACAATATGGCGTGGAAGCTGGATGGTCGAGAGCAGGCTGCACAGGCGTTCTCCTTTCGATATCCGCGAAGGCCCGGCTGAGGCGGCGGCGATCGACGCAAACGATCTGTAGTCCTCACGCGCAATGAGGCTCCTGCAGAACGTCGGGAGGGCAATATCTCGATGCTACGTTGCGTGAGAATTTCATCTTCGCGAGGATCGCGTTGCATTTGCAATGTCGCTGATCCGGCGCCACGGACACCAGTGAGGGTTCCAATGGGGGATTCACGGGTGCCGAAAGTTCGCGCAAGACGTCCGCCCGTGAGTTCACGCGCGATGCCCGGAAGCAGCCCCGCTGCTAAACGCGCTCGTCGGCTATGGACCAGTTGCCAGAGGCTGCGACCTATTCATGCAGCAGCGATTGCCAGTCCCGAGGGACCGCGCCGTCCGGCCCGGGCACCGGCTGGTCCAACGGATGCGCGTGCGGGCCTTGCAGCTTCGGGCCCGCGAAGGGCTGTCCCGTGCGATAGTCGTAAAACCACCGTTCGCCCGGCTCGAAGCTCGTGATGATCGGGTGACCCGTCGCCGCGTTATGCTTCGTTGCATGCTGATTGGGTGACGTATCACAGCAGCCGATGTGACCGCATTCGACACATCTGCGAAGATGAAACCACCATCCGCCAGCAGCCGAGCATTCCACGCAACCCGTTCCGCTTGGCTTGGCCGCGAGGTTGATGCCATCCCTGTCAGACTTCATCGATCCACTCACTGAAAGTGATTGCGGTCATCGCAAATCTTCGCCGCCATCGCATTTTGCCAGTGTTTCGCCCGACGGGTCAACCTCGCGACATCAGGGAGCATCTCGCGGGAGAATTGGGGAGGCGTTCACACAAAGTTGCGGCGGCGATGCACAGGCGTGACGCGAGGCATCGTTCGGCGACGAAAAATCGGCGTATTCCAATCCCCAACAATCATTGCCCCGCTGCGGCCGCACCACAGACAGCGGAGGGACGAAACGTTCTGCCGATAGAAGCACCACAGGCCTTGGCTTTGCCAGTTCGTCACGGGAGACGTGCAACATGAACAAATGGGATCAAAAATCTCGAGGGCATCACGCCTGCCCCACCTGCTACGGCCCATCCTCGTCGCGCCGCGGCTTCCTCGCTGGCGTCGGTGCACTTGGCCTGGCCGCGGCCGTCCCCGCCGTTGCGGTGCACGGACAGACCAGGCCGGCGCTGATCGATACTCACCTTCATTTCTATCCGCCTGAATATCAAAAGCTCTGGCTTGGCTACGAAGACGCACGCAAGCAGCCGCACTTTCCCGGCCAGGTGGCCTGGACCCGCGAGAAGCTCGTCGAGGACATGGACCGCAATGGCATACGCACAGGCATCCTATCGGTCGCCTCCACGCCCGGCGTGTGGTTCGACCTTGGGCCGGCGGAAGCCGGCCGGCTTGCGCGCGCCTGCAACGAGTACGCGGCGGACATGATGCGCGACCATCCGGGCCGTTTCGGCCTGTTCGCCACCTTGTCGATGCAGGACGTCGATGCCACGCTCAGGGAGATCGAATATGCGTTCGACACGCTGAAGGCGGATGGGATCGGGCTGCAAAGCAGCTACGGCGACAAATGGCTCGGCAATGCCGCCTACAGGCCGGTGTTCGAGGAGCTGAACCGTCGCAAGGCGGTCGTTTATGTGCATCCGCTGGTCGCGAGTTGCTGTAGCGCGCTCAGCGTCGGAACGTTTCCAGCCGTGATCGAAGTCCCGCACGACACCACACGGACCGTGACGAGCCTTCTGCTCAGCGGCGCATTTGCCCGCCACCGCGACATCAAATGGCTGTTCTCGCACGCCGGCGGCACGATACCGATGATGGCCGGGCGGATCAATTCGTTCTATGGGGCGCGGCCCGACCTGAAGGAGTTTGCGCCGGAAGGAATCGAAGGCGAGCTACGCCGGCTGCACTACGACACCGCGAATGCGACTTTCGCGCCCTCCATGGCCGCGCTGCTCAAGCTCGTACCCGCCTCCCAGATCACCTACGGCAGCGACTATCCGTATTTCGGCCTTGGCCAGTTCGCGCAGTTGCAGAAGCTTGGCCTCTCGACAGAGGATCTCGATGCGATCGGCCATCAGAACGCGACACGTCTCGTTCCCCGGCTGCAGACTTAGAGCATGATCCGGAAAAGCGTGGCGCGGGTTTCGCCCGGGCCCTGCTCCCGATTGTTGCCACGATGACATCGTGCCCGTGGATCGAGGGTTGCGGAGGTATCAGTTTTAGGGGACGGGAAGCGGAGCCCGATCAACCTGCGAAATCATGCTTCATTGCGCGATCGTTTTTGCCGGATCGGCCCATGACTCCGGCGCCGGAGGACGCGGCATGGTGCCATAGACGCTGATACGGCCTGCTTCGCAGTGAAGGAATGTTGTGGCGACCGCGTCGGAATACAATCGCGCCGAGGTCGGGCTCAGCCGATCGGCCGACAACAGCGCACCCGTCGCGACCAAAGCGGACGACAATGCGTTGAACAGCCCCTGAGAGGCAATCGGATCGAACGCCATCGCCGCATCGCCTACTGCAATCCAACCTTCGCCCGCGGCCTCCGAGAGGAGGCAAGCAGACGCGTCCACGCTGAGCAGCGCATCTCCCGCCGGTGTGCCGGATCTGCGAATGCGCCAAGTCTGCACACGCCCTCGCGGTCCACGGATGCGGTAAGACCAGGTCGGTCCATCGCTGCTGTATTCGAGCCACGATGCGGAACCGGCCGGCGCGCCATCAGCCGCATCCTCGACCAGTTCTGCGACCATGCGATCCCGGGCGGCCACGCGCGCGCCCCGGCGCCGCGCAATCGCGGCGGCGCGACCCGTTGCATCGACAACGATCTCCGCAAGGACGAGCTTCGCCCGAGCGCTATCGCTCGCACGACAGACAACGCCGCGGTCCGGCGTGACGCCGATTGCGCGCAGCCCGCAAAATGTAACCCCGACAGCGACAGCCTCGTCGCGAAGGCGCTGGTCGAAACGGACGCGATCGACCACATACCCGATGCGGCAGGGATGACGCAGAAAGTCCTCATAGTCCGACGCGCCCGAACGGTGTGTTCGCCGAATCCCGAGACAGGCTCGGGCGATCGCCGGATCGTCGAGCAGATGTTCAAGTCCCACCGCCGCGACAGTGACGAGCGAGGCCGGAGCAAGCAGCTCAAGCCGCGTCGTCGGCGTGACGCCGGAATCTGCGACAATGACCGTGCGGCCCCTAAGGGCCAGCAGGCGTGCGGCGGTCAAGCCGGCAGGCCCCGCGCCGACCACGAGACAGTCGGTGCGCAGCACGTCCAAGGTCAGATCTCGCCCGGGCGATAGGTCCGCTTCGGCGGGGGAGCCGTCTTGCGTGCACCGCGCCGCTGCGCCAGGCCTGCCGTCGTCTGCGGCAAGAAAAGGCTCTCCATGTCTTCGACCGCGTGGTACTTCGGATCGGCCGTGACATCGATCGGCCCGCTGCTGTCGCGGCGTCCCTGCTCGACCCGCAGATCCTGCACCGGCAGAGATGCAGGCGCGTTCTTCACCGGCAACACCATGCCGAGCTCGGACCATTCCGCAATCATGTTCGACAGGCGGTCATAGTAATCGTTGCCGCGGATGTCGCGCAACCAGTCGACCCGGTTCATCAGGTGCTTGAAGGTCTGCTGTTGCGTCGCCTGGCCGAGAGGCGCGATGGCGGCCGCACGCAGATAGTTTCCGTCTGCCAGAACCTGATCCGGGGCACGCGGTCCCCAGAACGTCGGCATCGACAGGAACGTCGACGGGAAGTAGTCGGCCGCCGAATTGCACGAGGTATGATCAGTCTGCCACGGCACGCCAAGGAAGCGGGTGAGGCAGCCGGCTGCGACACCATCGTGCGGACCATTCGCGCCGGTGCAGACCGCCGGCGTGAGAGTACCCCCGAAGTCCTGCCGCGCTGGTTGCTCACCGGCCAGGACCTTCAGCCGATACGCCGATGCCCACATCAGCGGAATCCGCATCACCCATGTCATCTCCATCGCGGGATGGAATGGGCCGCCGAGACAATCGTGCAAGGATGCGCGCTCGAGATGCATAACCTGGACCTCGGGAGGCAGGGCATCGAAGTCCTGCGCCTGCGCCGGCTGGTGCGACGGCCCGTCGGCGTCGAATGTTCCAGCAGCCCAGCGCTTGAGGTGCGCGTACTGGGTCTTCGTCACGGCAAGCAGCGAATTCGAAGGCTTCGGCGGACCTTCGAAGAATTGGTCGACCGCATCGCCGAACACCTGCGCTATCTGATCTTCGATCAGTGCGCCGCTCGCGCCTGGATCGCGAAACAACGCCAGCACGGCCGCGCGCCACGCCGCATTCGCAGCAGACGCGTCGTTGAGCTTGGCGAGGACTTGCGCATTCTGCGCGTCGAGCGGCGAGCCAAAACCATGAACGACGAAGAGCCCGTGGTTGACCCATTGCAGTCCGGTCAGGCGCTGAAAGATTGGTTGCACGTCGTTGACGAACGAGGTCTTGACCGGTCGTGGAATCCAGCCCTTGTCGTAGAACACCTCCCGCACCACGTCGTCCATCGTTACGAGACCGAACAGCCCCGGCGCGTAATTCGGCGGCGTAACGCAGACGTAGCCGGGCTCCGCATCGATCGGTGCATGCCCGGCAAATGTCACTTGCGCCCGCACCGGCCCGTCGCTGACGTCATCGTGCCAACCTGGATTGTTGGCGAAAGTCAGGGGCCGGGTCCCTTTGCGGAACGGCCGCGAAACTCCATTGCCGCCAAGGAAGATCAGCCGCCCCTCCTCGTCGGTACGAAGCTCGCCGAGATAGACCGGCGAACCCCAGAACGCGCCATCGTCCAGCCTGATCGGGCCAGCCCCCTGCCCCGCGATGCTTCGCGGGGTTGGCGCGATGTCGAGCTTCCACCTGGCGTCTGGCAAAACCAGCTCGCGATTTCGCTGCAACGCGCTCTGGCTCAGCGGGCCGAGGTCCATTGCCTGGTTGAACTCGTACCAGCCGGCCTTGAGGTTTGCGATGCAGACGCGCCACTCGATCTTCGCGGATGCAGCGGTCACCTCCTGCACGCTGCCGTCCTTCATGTGGGCGTAGATGCGGAAGCGTGCGGCTTGCCGCTTGATCTCGCCGTTCGCGGTGCGAAAGTCCTCGACAAAGCGAGCCGGCTGCTCCGGCGCCGTGCCGGGCAAGCTCGGCGCACCGCCGATCATCTCGGGGCCGATGACGTAGTCGCCGGCGCCTTGGGCATTGCCGACACGGGCGACGCCGATCGGCGGATAGACTTTCAGCGCTGCAATTGCGTTTGGATCGATCATCGTCTGACCTCGATATCAAAAGGGATTGTCCAAAAACGGAGGCGTCGCACGAGACTTGCCGCGAGGCCATCAGCGCGGATGGTCCGGCTCGTCGATCGGCTGTCCGTTCAGACTGCGCCTCACGGCGGCGGGCTTCTCGCCGGCCTCGATCCGCCGCCTCTGGAATTTGTCGATGAACGAGGCGCGGATGTCCTCGATCGGCTCGAACTCCGAACGTGGCGGCGCGGTGCTCTGCGGAGCAGCTGCCGCGCCGAGCCCACGCGACTGAAAGCGATGCAGCATCGAACGTCCTCCGCGCAAATAATTCGCCGCAGAACTTGCTGTGCGGGGGGCCTTTCGCGACCGGCTCCGACAACAGGCTATGTCAACCGCGCTGCGTCCAAATGACCGATCCGCAGGGTTGGCTTTGTTCAATTATAGCGAGTAGTATAGTATCAATGTAGACCTAAAGTCCACGCGACAAAGCGAAGCTCGCGTTACGGGTCATCAAAGCCGGAACAACACCATGTGCATGATGTGCGTGCATCGCGGCTCGGGCGTTCCCAGACTCAAACCTCGCAAGCGCCGCCCGCTCGGCCTTGCTCAGCCGCAGACCGGCGTGCAGGTGCGCGACGTCGAGATCGTCCAGTGCGTTCAGGACGTGACGAATTCGGTGCCGCTGGTCGCCGATAAGGCGACGCTCGTTCGCCTCTATCTTGAGCCGACTTCAGTGTCGCAGCCCGGTCAGATCACCGCGGAAATTGCGTGGAGCCGGAGCGGCGGAGGCGACACGTTCCTCCCGGCCCTCAACTCGCTTCGGGTGAACCCGGGCTCGCCCTTCAGTCTCCGCGAACAGCGGGAAGACATCGACAAGAGCCTGAACTTCCGCCTGCCGGCCGCGGCCATCGGCGCGGGCACACTCAGCTTGCGCATCAGCCGCATCTTTCAGCCCGGAGGCGGCGACCTTCCTGCGGCGGCGTTCAACATCGCGCCTGTCACATTCACGGCGGCGCCGCCGCTGCGCATCCGGGTGATCGGTCTTCGATACAAAGCGGGCACGACGACCGTCACCCCCGCTGCGGTCCATTTTTCGTATCTCAGGTCGTTTCTCAACCGCGCCTATCCTGTCGCCGCGCTCGAATGGTCCCACATGGTGGTGGACGCGGATTTTGCCGCACCGTTCGACGACTCGACGGTCGATCTCGCCAATGCCCAGATCGCCGCGCTGCGAAGCCGCGAGGTGAGCAGCGGCGTCGACCCGCGCACGCACTATTACGGTCTCGTCGACGATAACGCGTCCAACAACTTCATGCGAGGAAAGGCGTTCGCCATTCCGGGCACGCCCCAGCCGGACACCGTCGCTTCCGGACCCGCGGGCGTGCCGAACGGCTTTGCCGGCGATCGCGACGCGTCATACGCCGACTGGTACGGTGCTCACGAACTCGGACATACGTTCGGCCGGTTTCATCCGGGATTTCCCCCCGCCGCGCAGGACGCGAGCGATCCGACATTCCCTTATGAGAACGGCTGTATCAGCAAGCCGGACAACAAATATGTCGGTGTCGACACCGGGGATCACGAACTCGGTTTGCTGGCCGCTGCGTTGCCGGGGCTCACATATCACGACGTGATGACCTATGCAGACAACCAGTGGCTATCGGCGTACACTTACCAGGCGATAATGACCCGGCTTTTGGAAGAGGACGCCCTCGGTCCGCCGGTCGCCTAGGAGGATCCGATGAAGACCGAAATCAAGACCGGATCATTCGTTCACGTCGTCGCCACCATCAACAAGACCGCTGGTGACGGCAAGATCATGTATGTGAACCCGTCGGTCTCCACCATCGCGTCGGACGCCGCCACCGACAAGGATGTGGAACTCGTGGCTTACGACGGCACCGGCAAGGAAGTCTACCGTGAGCCAGTCGTGATCCGCCGGTCATCTGCTGAACCCGACCGGCCGAACGAAGTCGGTCTGATTCAGGCGGACCTTCCGCGGGTGAGCGGCATGAAGTCGGTAAGCCTCCAGCTCAAGGGGAAGGAGATCAGCCGGTACGAGGCCGGGGCGGCACCTCCCGGGCCGACCGCAGGCGCCACCTTCGGACTTGAGCTCGCCGGGGCTGCGGCAGCCAGCCGGCGACCATTGAGGATCGACCAGCTCGGCGGTTTGCAGCCCGTCGCCGGCGTGACCTACTCGGTCCAGGTCAAGCCGGACAACAAGTCGACGTGGGACACGATCGCTGTGAGTCGCCCCACCCCCGAGGTGGACGTCGATCGCAATCAGTTCGCCGGCGCCAAACGTGCCGCGGTACGCGTGTTGCGAACGACCGGATTCGACGAAGAAATCATCGCGGAAGATACGGTCGACTTGAAGTAGCCGCCCGCAAGGAGCCTGCGCGTGCTTACCGACGGCATCGCGCATTGATCCGGTCGAGGTCCAGGCCGGATACGCCGTCGACGCTTGATCTGGATCAAACCCGCCGCGGCATTGCCATCCCGGAATGGGTACGGCCGCGCAGAAAGCGCCGCCCGTAAGCCAAGGAGATGATCGATCATGACATCCTCGAATTCCCTGCGTACCTTCGTTCTCGCCGGAGCCGGCGCGCTGCTATCAGGCACAATCGCTCAGGCCGGGCCGATCCCGACGCATCTTTCGACGATGAAATCGATGGTCGATCAGACCACCACCGAAGTGCGCTGGGTCGGCGGCTGGCGCGGCGGCGGCTACGGCTATCGCGGCGTCGGCTGGGGCTACCGCGGCGGCTGGGGTTATCGCGGCTACGGCTATCGCGGCCTCGGTTACGGTGTGGTCGCCGGCGCGGTCGTCGGCGGCGCAATCGCGCGGAGCGCCTATTACAGCGGCTATGGCGGGTACTACGGTGGCTACTCTGGCGGTTATCCCGCCTCGTATTACGGCTATGGCGGCGGCAACTACGGCTATGGCTATGGCGGCGACAATTGCCCGCCCACCGGCAGCTACTGGGCCTACTAGCGGGAAACGTATTCGCCGCTTCGGAGGATGGCTCGCCACGGGCCGCCATTCTCCGATGAGCCAATTCACCCCTGTGCCGGCGGGCGAGTGCACCTCATCCCTCGCCCGCCGGCGGGACGACATACAGCGTCAGCGCAAACACCGCATAAATGAAAATCATCAGCGCGCCGACGAACCATGCCGAGCGTCCACTGGTGGTGATGAAGGTCGCCGTGACTGTTGCGATCATCACCATGGTGACGGCGCCAGGCCAGAACTGAAGGTTCATTGGCGTCGGTCCCACGAAATAGCTGAGCAGCACGAGCGCGGGTGCAACGAACAGCGCGATCTGGGAGGCGCTGCCGAGCGCAATGCTGACGACCATGTCGAGGCGGTCCTTGCGCGCAGCGGCAAGGGCAACTGCAAATTCGGCAGCGGCGCCAACCAGCGAAACGATGATGAACCCGACGAAAGCCGGACTCATGCCGAAGGTCTCCGCCGCCTTCTGCACCGATTCCACGAAGATCTCGCTCACCAGCGCCACCAGCACGGTGACGGCCAGCAGCGTCCCAACGGCTAGCCCGATCGGCCAGTGCGCTTCCTCCTGCTCGCCGTGATCGGCGCTTGCGAACAATTCCTTGTGCGTCCCGAGCGAGAACCACAGGCCAAGCGCGTAAGCCGCGATCAGCAGGACTGAAATGCCGACGCTAAGCTTGTGAATGACGCCTCCGTCCTGCGGCAAATGCTCGAGGTCGGCGACTGCCGAGGGGGCCAGCAGGGCGACTGTCGCCATCAGCAACAGGCCGGACGACAGGCGCGCGCCGGCGCGGTTGTACTCCTGCACGTGGTAGCGCAGGCCGCCGAGCAGCAGGCAGGCGCCGAGCATGAATGTCGCGTTGGTGACGATCGCGCCGGCAATCGAGGCCTTCACCAGCATGTACTCGCCTGCCCGCAGCGCCGTGATGGCGATGATCAGCTCCGTCAGATTGCCGAGCGTTGCGTTGAGCAGCCCACCCACGGCATCGCCGGTTCTGGCGGCGACCGCTTCGGTGGCGTGGCTGAGCAGCGCCGCCAGCGGCACGATCGCAAGCACGGCGAGCACGAACAGCAGCGTGTGGGAATGCGGGGCGACCGCCTCCGCCACCAGCACGATGGGCACGAAGACCAGCATCCAGAGCAGAGGTGTATCCCGGATTTCCCTGAGCAGGGTTGTCATATGGGCCGCCCTTTCCATGGATGCGTTGATGGAAAGGTCCGGCGGCGCCGCGGGGTGAGTCTTGATCTGGCTCAAGCGGGCCAGAGGAGACGGGCCACTGGACGTCAGGAAGCGGACGTCGCGCATGATGAGAATGCGCCCTTGTCCCCGACCGCTGGCACGATAGCATCATGCCAGTGTTTTGCCCGACGGGTCAACGTGATCACTGTCACGAAGGTCGTCGCGACGCGCTCCGAAAATCCCTTATCGATCAAGGAGCCTTCTACTGTGCATGGGGTTGTTTTTCGAGTTTTGTGTTGGCCCCAAAAAAATCGCAGGCATCCGCGACGATGGCTCACTCCGCCTGCAAGATCTCCGCAATCGCAGCCCCCGCCGCGATCGTGCCGAGCTTGCCGCCGACGTCGCGCGTCGCCCTGCCCTCGCCGATCGCCTTCGCCACCGCGGCTTCGATCGCACGCGCCGCTTCCTCGTAGCGGACGGCGCCGCTCTTCTCGCCATGCCAGGCCAGCAGCAAGGCCGTCGACAGGATCAGTGAAATCGGGTTGGCGACGTCCTGCCCCGCGATGTCAGGTGCCGAGCCGTGCGCGGCCTGCGCCATCGCATAGCGGTCGCCGACATTGAGCGAGCCGCCGAGGCCGAGGCTGCCGGAGAGCTCGGCCGTGAGATCGGACAGGATGTCGCCGAACATGTTGGTGGCGACGATGACGTCGAAGCGATCGGGGTTGCGCACGACATGCGCCATCATGGCGTCGACCAGGATATCGTCGACTTCGAGGCCGGGATAGCCCTTCGCCGCCGCGCGGCAGATGTCGAGGAACATGCCGTCGCCGATCTTGAGCACATTGGCCTTGTGCACGATGGTCAGATGTCTTCGCCGCTTCATTGCCAGGCGGCAGGCGGCGTGCGCGATGCGCTCGCAGCAGAGGCGCGTGATGCGGCGCAGCGAGATCACGACGTCAGGCGTGACCAGCATCTCGCCATTGCCCTGCTCCATGTTGCGGTCGGCGTAGAAGCCTTCGGTGTTCTCGCGCACGACGACGAGGTCGAACTCGCCGAGCCGGCCGGGCCGCCCCGCATAGGTGCGCGCGGGCCGGACATTGGCGTAGAGGTCGAGGCTCTTGCGAAAGTGCCTGGACGGATTGATCTCGCCATGCGCCTCGTCCTTGAAGTCGAAGGTCGCGGTCGGTCCCAGGATCAGACCGTCGGCGGCGCGGACGATGTCGAGCAACTCGGGGCGCACCGTCGTGCCTGATAGCTTCAGGCTCGCATGCCCGACCGCGTGCTCCTCGAGGCGCAAGTCAAGCTGGAAGCGCTCGGAGGCCGCGCGCAGCACGCCCGATGTCGCGGTCGTGATCTCCGGTCCGATGCCGTCACCGGGCAGAACGACGATTTGCATGGTGATCCCCCAAGATTGCAGCAGCTGGCGCGATCATACGCCAGCCGCCGGCCGCATCGCCTGACCTTCGCGCATACACAGCATGCAAGCATATGCCTGTGGAAGCGGCCTTCGGCGTAGTACATGCCAAAAGTCCCCTTTCACCACGCCGCCGGAGCAACGCGCCAGGCAATGACAATCACGTTACCTGCCGCCGCGCGCGAGCCCGATCATCCCATTGCCGACGGCCTTCCGGCCACGCAGCGGCGCTGGGCGATCGCCGCCATCTTCACCGCGCTGGCGATGGCCTCCCTCGACACCGCGATCGCCAATATCGCACTGCCAGCCATTGCCGCCGATTTGCACGTCACGCCGGAGCAATCGGTCTGGGTGGTCAATGTCTACCAGATCGCGCTGGTGGCCACTTTGCTGCCGCTCGGTGCGCTCGGCGAGATCGTCGGGCACCAGCGCATCTATCTCGGCGGCCTGATCCTGTTCACCATCGCCTCGCTGTTCTGCGCGGTGGCGTGGTCGCTGGACAGCCTGCTGGTCGCGCGCACGCTGCAGGGCCTGGGGGCCAGCGGCATCATGAGCGTCAACACGGCACTGGTGCGCTTCGTCTATCCCGGCCGGATGCTCGGCCGCGGTTTTGGCCACAATGCGCTCGTGGTCGCAACCGCCTTCACCATCGGTCCATCGATCGCCTCTGCCATCCTCGCAGTCGGCCCGTGGCCGTGGCTGTTCGCTGTCAACATTCCCTTCGGCCTCGTCGCGATCGGGATCGGCTTTGCAATGCTGCCGAAGACGCCGCGCGCCGATCACGGTTTCGACTTCCTCGGCGCGGTCCTGGCGTCTGCCTGCCTCGGCCTGTTCATCACGGGCATCGGCAGCGCCGCGCACAATCTGTCGCCTGTCGTCGTGGGCATCGAGCTGATCACGGCCCTCGCACTCGGCTTCATCCTGACGCGCCGGCATGCCGACCATCCCGCGCCGATGCTGCCGATCGACCTGTTCAGCCGGCCGATGTTCGCGCTGTCGGCCGCGACCGCGGTGTGCTCCTTCGCCGTGCAGGGCCTCGCCTTCGTCTCGCTGCCGTTCTATTTCGAGGACGTGCTCGGGCGTTCGCAAGTCGAGACCGGCTTCTTCATGACGCCCTGGCCGCTGGTGGTCGGCATCATGGCGCCGATCGCGGGGCGCCTCTCCGACCGGCACGCGGTCGGCCTGCTCGGCGGCATCGGGCTCGTGCTGCTCGGCCTCGGCATGGCATTGCTCGCGATGCTTCCGTCCAATCCTGCCATCCCCGACATCATCTGGCGGATGGTGATCTGCGGCATGGGGTTCGGCTTCTTCCAGGCGCCGAACATGAAGGCCGTGATGTCGAGCGCACCGCCGCACCGCAGCGGCAGCGCCTCCGGCATCGTCGCGACCGCACGCCTGACGGGGCAGACCACGGGCGCGGCGCTCGCGGCGCTGTGCTTTGCGCTGGCCGGTCACGATGGTGCGACCGTCGCGCTGGGGCTCGGCGCCGGCTTTGCCGCGCTCGGCAGCGTCATGAGCTTCTTGCGGCTGGCGGTGAAGTAAGCCTTCAGGCCAGGTGCCGGGCTGCGGTGGTGTCGAGCGTCGCAGCGGTCGGGATGACCGTCTCGTCATCGAGCGCAGCGAGGCGCCCGTCGATGGCTTCGATGACCTTGCGCGAGAACGGCCCGAGATGCGCATAGGCGGCAATCATCTGCACCGCGATCCGTGCCGATGACGTGTCGCGCTTGGCGCAGTTCATGAAGGTCTGCCACAGCGGCCCGCGCGCTTCGGGAAGGGCGGTGACAACGCGGTGCACCGTCTCCATCGCCCCGACCCGCGAGCGGATGTCGCCCTCGGCGAGCTCGGGGCGCTGCCTGGATCGGTCGAGCAGCATCATCAGGCGGTCGACGCGCCCTGCGTAGGCGGCGGGGCTGTAGATGTGCTCCAGCACCCGCTTGTAGTCCGTCAGGATGTCGCGCAACGGGCGGACCGGATCGAAGTTGATGCCGTCCGTGCACTGATCGGCGCCGATGGTCGGCGCCAGATCGTGGCCCGGATGCAGCCGGCCTTCACGCTCGAGTCGGCGCGTGAGCTGCGTGTTCGGCAACGCATAGAGCAGGCCGACCATGGCGACGGGAATCGCGGCCTCCTCGATGAAATCGATCATCGCTTCCGCCATCGAGACCTTCTCGGTGTCGAAGCCGACGATGAAGCCCGCGGTGACGAGCATGCCGGCGGCATAGATCTTGTGGATGCTCTCGGCGATGTTGCGCCGCGTGTTCTGCTTCTTCCGCATCGCGACCAGCGTTGCAGGGTCCGGACTTTCGATGCCAACGAAGATGCCGAAGAAATTGGCCGCGCCCATCAGCTCCAATAGCTCGGGATCGTCGGCCAGGTTGACCGAGGCCTCGGTGGACAATTCGAAGGGATAGCCGTGCGCGCGCTGCCATTCGGCGAGCTGGGGCAGGAACTGCCGCAGCGACTTCTTGTTGCCGATGAAATTGTCGTCGACGAAGTCGAGATGGCCGCGGTAGCCCATCCGGTAGAGCGTCTCGAGCTCGACAAACATCTGCTCGACCGTCTTGGTGCGCGGCACACGGCCGTAGAGCTCGATGATGTCGCAGAACTCGCAGGTGAACGGACAGCCACGCGAATATTGCACACCGAGGTAGAGATAGTCCTCGAACTTCAGGAGATCGAAGCGTGGCACCGGCGTCTTTGTTACGTCGGCCTGGAATTTCGGCGCAGTGAAGACGCCGGAGCGGGCCCCGCTTTCCCAGGCCGCGATGAACTCGTCGATGACGCTTTCGGCCTCGCCGAGCACCCGGAAGTCGGCCCGTTCGTAGACATGGGGGCTCGACGTCGGATCGGGTCCGCCGACGACCACCGGCTTGCCGGCGGCGCGGCAGAGTTCGATCAGGCGCAGCGTATCGGCCTGCTGCGGCAGCATGCCGCCGGTGAACACGACGTCGGCCCAGGTGAGATCCTCGTCACCAAGGGGCTGGGTGTTGCAGTCGATCAGCCGGACCGTCCAGTCCTTCGGCAGCATCGCGGCCACCGTGATCAGGCCGAGGGGGGCCGCGGGTCGCTTCACACCCATCAGCTCGCAGGATTCGCCAAAGCTCCAGAACGACTCCGCCAAGAACAGCGGATAGAGCATCAATACGTTGCAGCGCTGCGTTACGTTCATGGAATCCCTTTTTGCTTCGTCCCAGTGTACCAGAGCGCGTTCGTCTTGCACCCCGGTAAAAAGGACAAACTGTCGCCGCAATGCAGCGCCGATCGGCCGTGGAACCGGCATTCACAGCCGAAAGTCGCCTCAAACCGCGCATCTGGCGTTTAGGGCTGGAACCCGGTCCTGGGCAGAGCCGGCAATCAGCCGCGCTCGCTGGCAAGCATCGTCCGGCTGCTCGCCAGGACGTCGCTGCACCAGGCGAAGAACGCGCCGAGAAACGCCCGGCCGGCCGCATCGGTGCGGGCATGCTGCCGCAGGGTCTCGAACCCCTGCTCCATCCGCGACGCATTGCGCGCGAGCAGTGCGCGGATGTCGCTGCGAACTTGCGGGTCGTCTTCCTGCTCCAGCATGTGCACGTCGAGCTGGGTGACGTGGATGAACGAATATTGCGCGTGCAGCACTGCGGTCATTGGACGCGGCCGGTCGACCACGATCGGGCTGGGATAGAGCTCGTCCTGCGGATTGCTGATGATCCGGATCGCATTCTCGTTGGCGACGCCGAATGCCCGGAGCTTGTGATGGGCCATTTCATGGACGATCGCCTGCGCGGTCGCGAGCGGGCAATTGACCGTGAGGCCGATGACGCCGAACCGCGCGTCGACCGAGTGGCTGGCCGAGCCGAGCCGGCCGGTCCCCTCGGTCGGCTGCTCGGTGTCGTGATAGCACTGGATGGTGTGCACGATATCAGGCCATTGTTTCGCAGCGAGCGGCCAGCGGCGGACGTAGTGCAGCGCCTGCTCCAGCGCCGGCATGACTTGCGCGTCGGGGACAAACCGCGGCGCCGGCAGCAGCGGTTCCTCCGTGCGCAGGGCAACCCTGCCCTCCGCAATGGCCGGCGCGCCGTTCACCGGGGGACGCTGCGGCGGCAGCGGCCGCCACGGCGTCGGCTCGGTGTCGATCAGGCCGAGGGCGACCGCGGTATCGTAGCCGTCGGCCTGCGGTCGTGCCGTGCGTTCCCAGTCAATCGACGTTGCGTCCATGGCGATCTCTCCTTCGAACCGGTCAGTGCGGACGACCACTCGTCGCCGAGAGGGCCGCGGAGACCCGTCCTGCGCGTCCAGGCAGCAAGGCCAATCCCATCGATGCCGCAAGCGTGTCCATATCTTCAAGCCGGTGCAGCGAGCGGTCGGTGCCGATCACGATCACCGACTTCGCGATCGCGCGGACAGCGGCAAGCGCTTCGCGGCCGCCAAGCCGTTCTGGATCGACGAAAGCGAGGTCAACGCCATCGGGTGCAAGACGCGACAGCGCCGCAATCGCCGCGATGCTGGTCCCGCCGAGTACCGGCAATGACGCACCCAGGCGCCGACGCGCGGCTTCAGCTAGCGCGGCATCTTCCTCGGCACCGTATAATCTCAGCTTTGGCCTCGTCTGCGCGATCAATTCCAGCAGCAAGCCATCGCCGCATCCAATGTGCGCGGCCGATCCCGCGCGGCGCAGCGCAGCGGTCTGCTCCCAGACCACCGTGCTGAAGCGCGAGCGCATGGCGAAGGGATTTTCGAAACCGGCCGCTTCAAATCCGCCGCCGAGTTCGGTGAGGATATCGGCGCTGTCCGCGGGCTCGACCGCCGCGGCCTTTCGCTTGTCCAAGTGCGCCGCCGCCGCGCGCTGACGAGGCCGCCGATGCGACGGTTTGCCCTCGTCCGACAGCCATGTGCAGCGGAAGGTGGCCGTCGCAATCTCGGCAACGCCATTGACCAGCGACGCACCCACCGTCCAATCCGCCATCTCTTCCAGCCAACTCATTTCCTCGGCCAATCCCAGCTGGCGGCCGAAATCGATGAACCCACGTGAAAGATCGCGCGTAGCGGAACAGTCCGCAGAACAAGGCGCGTGTCTCACCGGCCCCAGTCCAAGAACCGCGAGCGCGATATGGACAGGTACGGCCGCCTTGTCCGCGCGCGCGAGAATGCCGGCCAACGGATCGCTTCCGCCGCGCCGAAGATGGTCTGCCCAGGATCTTGCGCAGCATGCGGGATAGCCGAACCGTATCGCCGCCTGCTCCAGGCCGTCCGTCGCCCGCTCGGCGATCGATGTGTCGAGCGGCGCAGCGCCGATCAGGAACGCATAGTCGAGCAGCCGCTTCGGTTCGGCGATCGATGCCTCAAGCGGCCAGTCGGCGGCATAGCCGAGCGACGCCTTGACCGGCTTGGCCTCCAGGCCAATCGCGCGCGCCCGCTCGGTCAGGGCGTCGATGCCATCATAGCCAGTCCACACCAGCGAGGCCGGAATGCGCTTCCGGCGCACCATCTCGAATTCGATCGCTAGCGCCGCATGCCTGAGGCGATCCAGACGCGGCTGCCAGAGCGCGCGCGCCTGCGGGCCAGTGAAGCTGATACGCTGCGTCGCTGCCTTGGCGACGGCCGGCTCCCGCGGCGCGGCCGCAAGCGGAGGCCGGGGCCAGGTCAGCCAGCAGGTCGGCCAGGCGGACGTCATGGTGCGTCCGCCTGCTGGAGCAACGATTGCAGGGTCGGATTGTCACCGATCGACCATGCGGCGATCATCTTCGCTTCGAGATCGGACCGGCGCTCCGACCGGCTGATCGCGACCTCATCGTTCGCCTGAAGCTCGGTCTCGATGTCCTCGAACAGGCCGAACCACACCGGGCAATCGATCGAGCGCATCCGCCAGTCGCCGTCGATCGCGGTGCCCGGACAATTGCCCTTGCACGCCAGGAAGAACCGGCACCCCTCGCATCCGCCATCGGCCTGCGGCGTCCGGTAAAGCGAGAGCTGGCGCTCGAAGGCCTCGCGGCCGGCACGCAGATGGGTCACGCCATCCTTGTTGGTGCGGCCGCAATTGCCGAGCCGGCCATCGCTCTCGACACCCACCACGGCGCGCGTTGCATAGGGATCACAGGCGTGGAAGACGCATGAGGTCTGCGCGTCATCGCCCCTGAGCATCGCGGCCATCTCGGCGAAGATGTCGAACTGAACCGACGGCAGCTCCTGTTCGAGCCGGCGCAGTCGCCTCAAGGCCGCAAGGTTCTCCTGCGCGGTGAGCGCGAGACCCTCGCCCCCTTCTGTTTCGTCCTGCTCCAGCAGGTGAAGGCGCAGCTTGCGCACGCCGAGGCTACCGAGAAACCCGATCCACTCGCACAGCACGCCGAGCCGAGCCGGCGCGGCATTCATCCGGTTGAGCGTCACGATCACGTTTGGCGGCATGCCCTCCCGGCACAGCGTCTCGATCGCCGCCTCGATGCGCGCCGTCGCGCGCCGCGTCGCCGCCAGGCTGCCGGCCCAGCGGGCATCGTTGAGCGGTCCCGGCCCGTCGATCGAGATGCCGATGCGCACCCGGTATTTCCTGAAGAGCTCGATGTCGCGCTCCTCGATCAGCGTGCCGTTGGTCTGCATGCCGACGCCGCCATGGCGGTCGAAGCCAAGCTGCATCAGGCGTTCGAGATCGGGCCGGCGCGTCAGCATGATCTCGCCGCCGAACAGGCTGAACGGCTCCGCCAGCCTGTCCAGCGTCGCCATGATCGCATCGAGATCGTAACGCGTCGGCACGTTGCCGGCGGTGCGGATGCCCTCCTGATAGCAGTAGCGGCACTTGATGTTGCACTTGTCGCCGAGGGGGCGGACTTCGACGGTCATGGCTGCACCCGTTCGAGGTCCGCCGGTTCATCGCGGGCGTTCGTCAGGGCCGCGAGAAACCCGCCGTCTTCATCCTGGGTCGCCACACGTCCGCGTGGCAGAATGAATCCGAGCGGAAACTCGGCACGGGCGTCGGCGTCAAAAATCTCCCGGCCGGCCTCGGTGACGAGCGATAACACTCTGCCGTCGATCTCGATCGCAAACCGCCGCGCCAGAATCGCATCCAGCGCGGCCTCGACTGATGCCGCATCCAAACGATCGGCAAGCTGTTCAATGACGCTCAGTCGCGTGCAGGGATTGCGCAGCAGATTGAGCACGGCGATCTCGGCCGGTGTCGGGCAATAGAACGGCTGGAGCGCGCAGGCCCGGGTGTCGCTGACGAGATGCGCCGTGCCGACCGCCGTCATCGTCAATTGCGGCGCAAAGGGCTGGTCGAACCAGCGCGCGCGCCAGGCCGCGCTCGCCGCCTTGAGCGACACCAGATCCTGCTCGCGCGCGGCATCGGGTGCGTCGCCCTCGAAGAAATAAGCGAGATCGAAAAGATCCTCGTCAGAGACATCGTAGATCGCGCCATAGGCCGGCATCGGCGTGACGTTGCGGAATCCGATCTCGGCGGCGCGCTCGAAATTGGGGCTGAACCGGTCGAGCCGGATACGGCCGCAGCCGACCGGCGGCTGAAGATGTTCGAGCAGTGGGACCATCTTGGCGACGGCGTCGTAGGCGTCGCGGGGCTCGCCTGGAAATCCGTACAGGATCGACCAGACCAGCCCGACGCCGAGCTCACGGCAATTGCGCAGCAGACGCAGGTTGAGCAAGGCGCTCACGCCCTTGCGCATGAGATGCAGCACCGGATCCGACAGGCTCTCGATGCCGGGCTGCAACCAGACCGTCCCCGCGAGCGCCAGCTTCTCGAGCTGCACCTCGTCCATATTGGCCTTGATCTCGTAGAAGAAGCGAAAGCCGTGTGCCGGGCGTTCGGCGAGCCTGCCCAGCACGCCGTCGATATGGGACATGCCCAGGATGTTGTCGGTCGCGGCAAAGCGCCTGATGCCGAACTCCGCATGCAGCGTCTCGATCTCGCTGAGGACGCGCGGCGCCGACTTGGCCCGGAACGCCATGCCCTCGCCGTTGAGGCCGCAGAACGTGCAATGGTGCTTCTGCCCCCACCAGCAGCCGCGCGAGGACTCGAACGGAATCGAGGGACGCACGCGCGCGGCTTCGGACATCCGGGGCAGTTGGGCGAAATAGTCGGCGTAGTCGGGGATCGGCAGCGCATCCATCGCGGTCGGACCGGCTGCTGCGCCAGCAGCCGGCTGGTCGCGAGACAGGCATCCCGGTAGGCCGCGAGGCTCTTCGCCGCGCAGGATCGCCTCGACGGCCGGCCCGAACACGGTGTCGGCCTCGCCGTTGAAGACGTAATCGATCTGCGCAAAGTTCTTCAGCAGCACCGCGCCCATCGGCCCATGGCAATTGGCGCCGCCGAAGCAGACGACGACGGACGGATCATGCGCCTTGACCGCGGCCGCGATCGCGAGCGAAGCGGCCGTCTGCTCGAACATCGAGGTGAAACCGATGATCCTGGGGGTGCGTTCGAGCAGCCGGTCGGCCGCTTCCGCCACGAAGGACGGAATCAGGTTGCGGCGGATCTCGTAGAGCTGGTCCAGCCCCTTGCGCTCGATGGCGGCGCTGAGCTCGCTCAGATGACGTTGCGCCTGCGGCCGGTCCGGCCGCACGCCCAGGCAATCGCCGAACAGCCAATCGCCGGCGAGAAGGTGGCTCGGCAGCTTCTCCGCAAGCTGCTCGTTCAGATCGAGCCCGATGCGGTCGGCGAAGAGCAGGTTCAGATAGAGCGTCTTGGCCCGAATGCCCTTCTGCCGCAGTAGGGCCTGCAACAGGCCGAGCGCCGCCGACGGCCGCACCACGGACATCACCGGCGCCGAGCAGAAGAGGACATCGACGCTCATTGTGCGGCCACGAGGTTGGCCGATGCGGCTTGCCCGTCCAGCAGGATCTCGCAGGTTTCGATCTGGCCGCGGCGCGCCTCGGCAGCTTCGCGCACGCGCGCCAGCAGCTCTGGCGAACGGAAGATGCGGTCGCAGGCGGTGCAGATGCCGTCGAAATCCTCAACGCGCATCGGCACGGGATCGGCGGCCGTCACGGTAGCGAGGATGGCGACGGGTCCCTCCAGCCTGATCCATCTGTAGAGCGGATCGTCGGCGGCCGCCTGCATCGCGGCTTCGATCCCTTCCTTCGCGATGTGGCCGACCTTCAGCGAGTCGTAATGGGGAAGCACGCCACAGCAGGGCCGGATGCCACCCTCGTGGTCGACCGTGACCGTGTGGAGAACGGACTCGCAGGGACCGCGATAGGCCGAGGCGTGGCGAACGCGCCCCGCCTGCGTGTCCTCGTCCGTGCCCTCGCCGCGACCGGTCGAGTTGGCGACGGTCTCATAGATGTTGATGCCGGGCTCGTCCTGAAGGCCGAGATCGGCGCGCAGGCTGGCGGCAGTGATCTTGGAGCCTGCTTCAACCACCACCGCAATCCGAAGCAGCAGCCCGCACTCCCGCGCCGCCGCTACCGCGTTCGCAATGAAGTTCAGCGGCACGAACTCGGCGTGGGGATCGTCGTAAGACAAGGTCATTTCGGTGAGGCCGGCATCGCGCAATCGGCGGACAGCCGTTGTCGCGCGCGCGGGCGACTTGGCCCAGAACGCGCTCGTGGTGATGCCCGCGCGAAAGCCCAGCGACGCGGCCAGGGCCACGGCGTCGGCAACGATGTCCGCATGCAGCATCGGATCACCCCCGACGAAATGGATGATCTCCATCGACGGGATCTGTGCGGCCTGCTGAATGCAACGATGAACGTCCGCGGCGGACAGGTGCCCGCCGTGAAACATGTCAGATGAAAAGCAGCAATGCGAACATTTGAGCGGGCATTTCAGAGTGACGTTCAGAACGAGATTGGTAGGCGTCACCCTGGCCGCGCGAAAATCGGATAAAAATTGTGCGCCGAACGCCATGGCCGACGACCTCATATCCCGGCTGCCCGGCGAACCGGTCAGCCGGCCATCGTGATCTGCGGATGCGGGATCAGAGGATGTCGATATGGATCGTACCGGCCTGTACGCCGCCGCTACGCGTGGCCAGCTTGTTCCGCAGCATCGACGCCGTCTGATCGTCGAGCTGTACGCCAACGCTGCTCAGATAGGAGACCGGGTCCTTGCTGACGTCGCTGGCAAGGCTGAGCAGATCGGCGTGGGTGGTGAGTCCGGACGGTGACTTGGCTTTGAGATCGTTACCTGACGCGAGAACTTTTTCGAGATCGATCGTGACGATGCGGCCCATGGAGATTCTCCCTTAGGATGGACTAATGATCCATCAAACCGAAGGTTGTACAATACCCTAAGATAGTCAAACGAATTCGATGCGACCAAAGGCTGCGGATTTGCACCGCCGTTCACAACGCAACACCGCGCTCCCGACATTCTTCCCCGCGCATGCCAGCCTCGCTGTTGGCCACCCCTCGGACTATTGATTTGAACAGTTCCAATTTGCCAGACACATTGTTCCCTGAGTCCGATCGGTGGATTGGGCCAATCAGGGGACTTGCGATGGCAAACCTAACAATCAACGGAAAAACCTTCACGCTCGACGTCGAGCCGGATACGCCGCTGCTCTGGGCGATCCGTGAGAATGCCGGCCTGACCGGTACCAAATATGGCTGCGGCATTGCGCAATGCGGCGCCTGCACCGTTCACATGGACGGCGTCGCCATCCGTTCCTGCGGGATTTCGGTCAGCGAGGCCGAAGGCAAGAAGATCACCACGATCGAGGGGCTCGCATCCGGCGACACGCTGCACAAGGTGCAGGCAGCCTGGATCGCCAAGGACGTTCCGCAATGTGGCTATTGCCAGAGCGGCATGATCATGGCGGTGGCCGCACTCCTCGCCGAAAAGCCGAAGCCGACCGACGCCGATATCGACGAGGCCATCACCAATATCTGCCGCTGCGGCACCTTCCAGCAGGTGCGCGAAGCGATCCACACGATCGCCAGCGCCTGAGGAGCCGCCCCATGAACAAGCATGTTTCTCCCAAGATGAACCGTCGCGCCTTCGTCGTCGGCACCGCCGCTGTCGGCGCCGGCCTCGCCATCGGGCTCGATCTCCCCTTCGGTGGCCCCGCCGTGGTCCGCGCGGCCGACGGCGCGCCGGAAGTCAACGCCTGGGTCGTAGTCAGGCCCGATGACACCGTCGTGATCCGCATCGCCCGCTCCGAGATGGGCCAGGGCTCGCTTACCGGCCTCGCCCAGCTGGTCGCCGAGGAACTCGAATGCGACTGGTCGAAGGTCACGACCGAATACCCGACTCCCGGCCAGAGCGTCGCCCGCAAGCGCGTCTGGGGTGATTTCTCGACCGGCGGCAGCCGCGGCATCCGCAGCTCGCAAGACTATGTCCGCAAGGGCGGCGCCACCGCGCGCGTGATGCTGATCGAGGCCGCCGCGAATGAGTGGAAGTTGCCGGCCTCCGAATGCACCGTCGCCAAGGGGGTCATCACCCACAAGGCGTCGGGCAAGACGACAACTTACGGCAAGGTCGCCGAAGCCGCCGCCAAGCTGACACCGCCGGCCGACGTCAAGCTCAAGGATCCCAAGGACTGGACCATCGCAGGCAAGGGCCTGCTGCGGCTCGACACCGCCGACAAGACCACCGGCACGATGACCTACGGCATCGACGTCAAGCTGCCGGGCATGCTGAACGCCGCGATCAAGGACTGCCCGGTGTTTGGCGGCAAGCTGAAGAGCTATGACGAAGCCAAGATCACCGGCATGAAAGGCGTCAAGAAGGTCGTCAAGGTCGGCGACACCGCGGTTGCGGTCGTTGCCGACACCTGGTGGCACGCCAAGACCGCGCTGGAAGCGCTGCCGATCGTCTGGGACGAGGGCGAGAATGCCAAGGTCTCCAGCGCGTCGATCGCGAAGTGGCTGGCTGAGGGCCTCGACGATTCGCAGCCGGCCTATGTCGGCAACAAGAACGGCGACGTCAAAGCCGCGATAGCCGGCGCAGCGAAGAAAGTCGAAGCCGTCTACAACTACCCCTACCAGAACCACGCCACCATGGAGCCGATGAACGCCACCGCGCTCTACACGGCCGACAAATGCGAGGTCTGGTGCGGCACGCAGAACGGCGAAGCCGTCTTCGCGGCAGTGCTGGAGGCCTCCGGCCTGCCGGCGGAGAAGTGCGACATGTACAAGGTGATGCCCGGCGGCGGCTTCGGCCGGCGCGGCCAGACCGACTATGTCCGCCAGGCGGTCGTGATCGCCAAGCAGATGCCGGGCACGCCGATCAAGCTGTTGTGGTCGCGCGAAGAGGACATGGCGCACGGCAGGTATCACCCGATCACCCAGTGCAAGATGACCGGCGCGTTCGACGCCAACAACAATCTGGTGGCGCTGCACTACCGCCTGTCCGGGCAGTCGATCCTGTTCTCGCTGCGCCCCGAAGCGCTGCAGAACGGTATGGATCCGGCCGCATTCCAGGGCGTCGCCCAGTCCGGCGAAGCCGCGTTCGGCTATTCGGTGCCGAACCTCCTGATCGAGCATGCGATGCGCAACCCGCACGTACCGCCCGGCTTCTGGCGCGGCGTGAACGTCAATCACAACGCGATCTACATGGAATGCTTCATGGACGAGCTGGCCCAGGCCGCAGGTCAGGACCCGCTCGAATTCCGCCGCAAGCTGATGGGCAACCATCCGAAGCATCTGGCGGTGCTCAATGCCGTGGCCGAGAAGATCGGCTGGGACAAGCCGGCGCCGCAGGGCGTCTATCGCGGTATCGCGCAGGTCATGGGCTATGGCAGCTACGTTGCCGGCGCCGCCGAAATCTCGGTGACCGACGGCAACAAGATCAAGGTGCATCGCATCGTCGCCTCCACCGATCCCGGCTACGTCGTCAATCCGGCGCAGGTGGAGCGGCAGATCGCCGGCTCCTTCGTCTATGGCCTCTCCGCGCTGTTCTACGGCGGCTGCACCGTCAAGGACGGCAAGATCGAGCAAACCAACTTCGACACCTACAACTCGATGCGCATCAACGAGATGCCGAAGGTGGAATCGGTGATGGTGCCGAGCGGCGGGTTCTGGGGCGGCGTCGGCGAGCCCACCATCGGCGTCGCGGCGCCGGCGGTGCTCAACGCCTATTTCGCGGCGACGGGCAAGCGCATCCGCTCGGTGCCGCTGCGCGACCAGAACATCACCTTCGCCTGAGAAACGCCGCGGCGGCTGCAACGGCCGCCGCGGCATTTTTGCCTGGATGATCCTGATGACCACGCGCCCGGTGACACGGCGGAATGCCGTGCTCGGCATCACCGCGGCCGCCGCAACGCTGGCGCGGCCATCGGTCCCGCGTGCGCAATCGGCAGCACGTATCGTCGTGGTCGGCGGCGGGTTCGGCGGCGCGGCCTGCGCCCGCGCGCTGAAACGCGCGCAGGAAAACCTGCAAATCATCCTGATCGAGCCGAACGCGGTCTTCACCTCCTGCCCCTTCAGCAACGAGGTGATTGCGGGCCTGCGTGAGATCGACGCGCAGCAGTTTGACTATGACAAGCTCGCCGCCGAGGGTATCACCGTGATCGGCGAGGCCGTGACCACAATCGAGCCGCAGCGGCGCAGCGTCGTGACGACCGACGGCGTCGCGCTGCCCTATGACCGCCTCGTGCTCTCCCCTGGCATCGACTTCCATTTCGAGGCCCTGCCCGGCTATGACGAAGCGGCATCCGAGAAAATGCCGCACGCCTGGAAGGCCGGCGCGCAGACGCTGCTGCTGCGCAGGCAGCTGGAGGCAATGGCGGACGGCGGCACGGTCGCCATCGCGATCCCGGCCAATCCCTCGCGCTGCCCGCCGGCGCCCTACGAGCGCGCCAGCCTGATCGCGCATTACCTGAAGACGAAGAAGCCGCGCTCGAAGGTGCTGGTCCTCGATGCCAAGGACAATTTTTCGCAGCAGCGGCTGTTCGAGAAGGCGTGGAAGGAGCTCTATGGCGACATGATCGAGCGCATCGCGCTGTCGCAGGGCGGTCGCGTCACCTCGGTCGATCCTTCGACAAGGACCATCATCACCGAGTTCGGCAACTACACGCCTGATGTCGCCAACGTCATCCCGCCGCAACGCGCCGGCCGCATCGCCGAGATCGCGGGCGCGGCGGATGCGACCGGCTGGTGCCCGATCGATCCCGTGACCTTCGAGTCGAAGCTCGTCCCGAACATCCATGTCATCGGCGACGCCTGCCTCGGCGGCGGCATTCCCAAATCGGCGTCGGCCGCGAGCGCACAGGGCAAGGCCTGCGCCGCCGCCATCGTCAACCTGCTCGCGGGTCGCGCGCCGGAGGCGCCGCGGCTGACCGGCGTCTGCTATACAACCGCCGCGCCCGGCTACGGCTTCTCGCTCGCCGGCAACTACCAGCCCAGGGGCGACATCTTTGCCGAGGTCGAGGGCGGCGCGACCAGCCCGGTCGATGCGCCGCGCGAGCTCCGCGCCCGCGAGGCGGCCGAAGCTGAGCGCTGGTTTCAAACCATCACGGCGGACACCTTTGGCTAGAGCATTCCTTCATATCGCAGCGCTGATCGCCGCTGGCGTTGCCCTGGCTTCCGGCGCAGGAGCCGACGAGCTCGTGCGCTACAAAATCATCGGTGACACCATCCCGGAGCCGCTCACGGGCTCACCAGCCGATGCCGCGCGTGGACGCGCGCTGGTGGTGGCGCGCACCACGACCTGCATCCTTTGCCATTCCGGTCCGTTCCCGGAGGCGCGGTTCCAGGGTGACCTCGCGCCCGATCTCACCGGCACCGGAAACTGGTGGTCGGCGGGCCAGTTGCGGCTGCGGCTGGTCGATGCATCGCGCTACAACCCGCAGACCATCATGCCGTCCTATTATCGCAACGACGGGCTGGTCCGGGTCGGGCGCAATTTTGCCGGCAAGCCGATATTATCCGCCGCGGAGATCGAAGACATCGTGGCCTTTCTTGTAACGCTTCGGAACTAGCTTCATGCCAACCACGCGACGACAATTCCTGAGTATTGCAGGCGGCGCGACGGTCGCCGGGACGATCCCGATCGTCACGCTGCGACCGCTGGAAGCGACGCCCGCGATGCTCAGCACCGCCATCCGCAACGTCGTCGGCGAAGCCCAGATTCGCACCGGCAAGGTCAAGCTCGACATTCCACCGCTGGTCGAGAACGGCAACACGGTGCCGATGACGGTGAGTGTCGCAAGCCCGATGACCGCAAACGACTACGTCAAGAGCATCCACGTCTTCAACGAGAAGAACCCGCAGCCGAACATCGGCAATTTCTATCTCAACCCCTCCTCCGGCCGCGCCCAGATCTCGACCCGGATCCGGCTCGCCGACACCCAGAAGGTGGTGGCAATCGCACGCATGTCCGATGACACGTTCTGGCAGGTCGCCGCCGACGTCGTCGTGACGCTGGCCGCCTGTACCGAGGAGATGAACTGATGGCCGCGCTCATCAACGTTCCGGCAAAAGCCAAACGCGGCGATGTCATCGAGATCCGCACGCTGACCTCGCACATCATGGAGACCGGCTTCCGCCACACCGCGGACGGCGCGCTGGTGCCGCGCGACATCATCACGAGTTTTACGTGCCGCTACAATGGCACCGAAGTTTTCCGTGCCGACCTGTTTCCGGCGATCGCGGCCAACCCATACCTCTCCTTCTTCACGGTCGCGAAGGAGAGCGGCAAGTTCGAATTCGAATGGATCGGCGACAACGGCTATTCGTCGACCGCATCGGCCTCGATCACGGTCGAATGATCTTTTGGCGCGCGATAGCGGCGGCAACATTGTTGGCCGCGGCCCCTGCCCTGCTCGCCGGCGAAATTCCGCCGGACGCGCGCCGCTCCGGCTATTCGTTCATGGGGCCGGACACGCGCGCGATGCAGGATGACGACACGTCCAATCCGGGCATGCTTTTCGTGCTCGACGGCGGGGCGCTCTGGGCGAAGAAGGCCGGCAGCGCCGACAAGGCCTGTGCGGACTGCCACGGCGATGCAACGACCAGCATGAAGGGCGTCGCGGCGCGCTATCCGGCCTTCGACAAGGCGCTGGCGCGCCCCGTCACCCTCGACCAGCGCATCAACCTCTGCCGCGCCAATCATCAGCAAGCGCCGGCGCTGCCCTACGAGAGCCGCGACCTCCTGGCGCTGTCCGCCTTCGTCGCCCACCAGTCCCGCGGCGTCGCGATCACGGCCGGCGATGATCCGGAGCTGAAGCCTTTCGTGGCGCAGGGCCGCGACCTCTTCATGCAGCGCGAGGGCCAGCTCAACCTCGCCTGCACCAATTGCCACGACGACAATTTCGACAAGCGTCTTGCGGGCGCGCCGATCACGCAAGCGCAGCCGACCGGCTATCCGCTCTACCGCCTGGAGTGGCAGACGCTGGGGTCGATCGAGCGAAGGTTGCGCAGTTGCATGACCGGCGTACGCGCCCAGGCCTATGATTACGGCGCGCCCGAGCTGGTCGCGCTTGAACTCTACCTGATGTCGCGGGCGCGCGGCCTGCCGATGGAGACGCCTGCCGTGCGTCCCTGAGTCCCCAGATTAGGACTAGGCAGGCGTGGCACGGCCGTTAGTATCCCTCCCAAAGAAAATGAATCAGAGGGAGGGATTTGACGTGGCCAACCATAACATCTCGCGCCGCACGCTGTTGACGGGGACCGCCGCGGCTGGCGCGCTCAGCCTGACCGGACTACCGGCACGCGCCGAGGTCAACTGGAAGAAATACGCCGGGACCAAGCTGGAGGTGATCCTCGCCAAGGGTCCGCGCGGCGACAACCTGCAAAAAAACATCAAGGAGTTCACCGAGCTCACCGGCATTCAGGTGGAATCCGAACAGATCCCCGAGCAGCAGCAGCGCCAGAAGGTGGTGATCGAGCTGACCTCGGGCCGGCCGAGCTTCGACGTCGTCCATCTCAGCTATCACGTGCAGAAGCGGCAGTTCGAGAAGGGCGGCTGGCTCGCCGACATGACGCCCTTCATGAAGGATCCGACGCTGACGGCGCCCGATCTCGTCGAGAGCGATTTCTCGGCCGCCGGTCTGCAATACGCCAAGAACGACAGGGGCCAGATGCTGTCGCTGCCCTGGTCGGTCGATTACTTCATCCTCTACTACAACAAGGAGCTGTTCCAGAAGAAGGGCGTCGCCGTCCCCAAGACCCTCGACGAGATGGTCGCGGCCGCCGAAAAACTGACCGACACCAAGGAAGGGACCTACGGCTTCGTCGGACGGGGCCTGCGCAACGCCAACATGACGTTGTGGACCAATTTCTTCCTCAACTATGGCGGCGAATTCCTCGACGCCAAGGGCAACATCCTCACGGACGGCCCTGAGGCGGTCGCGGCGACAAAGCTCTATCAGACGCTGCTGACGAAGGTCGCCCCGCCAGGCGTCGCCGGCTTCAACTGGATGGAGTCGATGGCCTCGTTCACGCAAGGCCGGTCCGCGATGTGGATCGACGGCGTCGGCTGGGCGCCGCCGCTGGAGGACCCCGCCGCCTCGCGCGTCGTCGGCAAGGTCGGCTACACCGTCGTGCCGGCCGGACCGAAGGGGCAATATTCGGCCACCTATGGCGACGGCATCGGCATTGCCGCGGCGAGCAAAAACAAGGAAGCCGCCTATCTGCTCTGCCAGTGGGCGGTCTCGAAGCAGCAGGGCGCACGGCTGTTGCAGGCCGGCGGCGGCGTGCCGTTCCGCAACTCGATCCTCGGCGATCCCGAGGTCCAGAACGGCGTGAAGATGCCCAAGGAGTGGCTGCAGTCGGTGATCGATTCCGCCAAGATCAGCAAGCTCGGCCTTCCCGTCGTGATCCCGGTCGCCGAATTCCGCGATCTCGTCGGCGCGGCTCTCACCTCGACACTATCGGGCGCCGATCCCGCAACCGAGCTGAAGAAGGCTCACGATCAGTACCGGCCGATCCTGGAGCGTAGCGAAAAGGCGTGAGTGCGTTGACACAATCGACTCCGGCCGCGGCACAGTCTGATGCCGCGCTGGAGAAGGCGTTGCGGCCGCCGTCCTACTGGCCGTTCGTGGTGCCGGCGCTGGTCGTCGTGCTCGCGATCATCATCTTCCCGTGGGTCTTCACGATCTGGATGAGCCTGAACGAGTGGAAGGTCGGCTCACCGACCACCTTCGTCGGGTTTTCCAACTATCTGCGGCTGACGAGCGATCCCCGCTTCATCGAGGCGGTGGGCCACACCATGGTCTACACTTTGCTATCGGTGCTGCTGCCGCTGATCCTCGGTACGTTCGCGGCCGTCGTGTTTCACCAGAAATTCGCCGGCCGCGGCTTTCTGCGCGGTATTTTCATCATGCCGATGATGGCGACCCCCGTCGCGATCGCGCTGGTCTGGACCATGATGTTCCACCCGCAGCTCGGCGTGCTGAACTACCTCTTGTCGCTGGTCGGGATACCTGCGCAGCTCTGGGTCTTCCACCCCGCAACCGTCATTCCCTCGCTCGTGCTGGTCGAAACCTGGCAATGGACGCCGCTGGTCATGCTGATCGTGCTCGGCGGCCTCGCCGCCATCCCGACCGAGCCCTATGAAAGCGCGCAGATCGACGGCGCCAGCTTCTGGCAGGTGTTCCGCTTCATCACGCTGCCGCTGATCATGCCGTTCCTGTTCATCGCCGGCATGATCCGCATGATCGACGCCGTGAAGAGTTTCGACATCATCTTCGCGATCACGCAGGGCGGACCGGGCTCGGCATCGGAGACGATCAACATCTATCTCTACAGTGTCGCCTTCACCTATTACGACCTCGGCTACGGCTCGGCGATTGCGGTGGTGTTCTTCCTCCTCATCGTCGCCCTGGCGGCCGTGATGCTCTATGCCCGCCAGCGCATGCTGTGGACCGAAATTGCGAGCGGCGCATGAACCCAAGTCAAATCAACCTACGTCAGGTCATTGGCAGGATCGGTCTGTGGCTCTCGGTATTCGTCATCGTCTCGCCGGCGATCCTGTTCTTCCTCTGGATGGCGTCGCTGTCGCTCAAGTTCGAGGTCGACAATGCCGCCTACCCGCCGGTGTTCATCCCCGATCGCATCGCCTGGAAGAACTATGCCGACGTGCTCGCTTCCAACCGCTTCCTGACCTATTTCATCAACAGCCTCGTCGTCACCGGCAGCGCGACTGCGCTGGCGCTACTCGTCGGCGTTCCCGCCGGCTACGGCATCGCGCGCATGGCCGCGCACAAATCCGCGATCGTGATCCTGATCGCGCGCATCACGCCCGGCCTGTCCTATTTGATCCCGCTGTTCCTGCTGTTCCAGTGGCTGGGATTGCTCGGCACGCTGGTGCCGCAGATCATCATCCATCTCGTCGTGACGGTCCCGATCGTGATCTGGATCATGATCGGTTACTTTGAGACGACACCGATGGAACTGGAGGAAGCCGCCCTGATCGACGGCGCCACGCGGTGGCAGGTCTTTCGACACGTCGCCCTGCCGATCGCCAAGCCGGGGATCGCGGTCGCCTTCATCCTCGCCGTGATCTTCTCCTGGAACAATTTTGTGTTCGGCATCGTGCTGGCCGGACGCGAGACGCGCACCCTGCCCGTCGCTGTCTACAACATGATCTCGTTCGACCAATTGAGCTGGGGGCCGCTGGCCGCGGCCGCGCTGATCGTCACTCTCCCCGTGCTGCTGCTCACAGTGTTCGCCCAGCGGCAGATCGTGGCCGGGCTGACCGCGGGCGCGGTCAAGGGCGGGTAGCAAATGAAGCTGCCGGGCGCCACGACATCGCCCGGCTGCGTTTCATGTTTTCCGGGACCTACTCCGCCGGCGCGGCGTGCATCTCCGGATGGGTGGCATAATGCTCGGTGGCGCCGAGCCTGCTGGCCGCGAACAGTCCCGCCGCCATCACCGCGTAGGCGAACGCCACCGCGGGCGTGACGCCGAAGCCGCCGCCGATACCGACGGCTTCGCCATGCATGAAGCCGAAGTAAGTGAGCACCGCACCGACCAGCGCGAAGGCCGAGGCCTTCTCGAAGTCGCGCTCGATGATGAAGACGCCGATTGCACCGAGGATGAGGCCGCCGAGGATGGAGCCGCCGCCCATCACCTCCAGGCCGTGATAGAATACGCCCTGCTGCGGCAGTGCTGCGATCGCCGCGGCCTTGACCGCGTCGGCCTTGTCGGCGGCGAGACCGCCGACAGAGGTCGCCGCCATCATGGTCGAGCCGAGCATCGTGTCGATCTGGAGCTTGGCCCAGGCGGCAAGATGCGGCGTCAGCGCCAGCACGATCGCGGGCGCGTGCTTGGCCGGCGTGGTCTGGAACGCCTGCGCGCCGATCAGCATGCCGATATAGAGCAGGATCGGCGAGATCGCGACGACAGGCACGAGCGCCAGCAGCACCGAGATGATGCCGAACCACGCCAGCACCACCACCATGATGCCGGTCGCAGCCGAATAGCCGATGCGGCCACCCATCGCCTTCCAGCCGGGGTGACCGATATAGACGGCGTTGATGAAGGGGTTGCCCATCAGGCAGCCGATCAGGCTGACAACGCCGTCGGCGGTCAGCACCCGCGTGGTCGGATATTCGTCGCCGGCCGCCTCCGCGCTCTCGACATTGTCCATGGCCTCGACGAGGTCGTAGATGCCGAACGGAATAGCGGTAACCAGAATGATGCCGAGGAACTCGAAGCCGGAGAAGACGTAGCCCACCGCCGGGATCGGCACCGAGAAGCCGAAGTTCGCGAAAGCGTCGCCGACCCCCTTGACGCTCAGCCCACCGAGACCGAGGCCGAACAGGTTCGAGCCCCAGGCGATGACCATGCCGACCGCGATGGCGACGAGGCCCGCGGGAATGCCGCGCCAATATTTCACGCCGCCGAACCAGCTCACCAGGATGATGGCGAAGCAGACCAGGCCGATCTGCGGCGTCATATACATCTCTAACGCCGGACGCATCGAGATGAAGGTGACGGAGACGCCGGCGAGCGTGCCGAGCAGCGCCGCGCGCGGCGTGATCTTGCGGATGAACGGTGCGATGAAGCCGCCGATCATCAGGATAAAGCTCTGGAAGAACACCCAGACGAGGCCGGCCGACCAGCCCTTGAGCGGGTCACCGGTCTTGATCGTGATCGGCAGCATGATCACGAAGGTGACGATGAACATGTGCGGTACGCTGACGCCCGAGGGCAGTGCGCAGACGTCGTTGCGGCCCGTCTTCTGCGCCAGCCGATAGGCGAGGTATGCGTAGTAGAAGGTGGAGAGGCACATCATCAGCCCGAGCGCGGGCAGGATGCGGCCGAACACGAGACTATCAGGCATCTTCAGGACGAAGCGCAGCAGGCCCGTGAGCACCAGCATGTTGACGAGGATGTTGGTGCCGAAGCCGAAGAACGCGTTCCAGTCGCCCGATGTCCATAGTGCCGGCTTGAACTCGGACTTGCTCAGATCAGATTTGCCGGCCGTCCCTGTCAATGTGCTCATGATGCTACCCCTGTGTGGTCGAAGTCTTCATTGCCTCCAAGACTGCGGCTGAGTCCGCGACCCAGCCGAAGATGCCGCCCTGGGCCTTGATCATCTTCAGGCCCATCTCGTGAAATTCCGGGAAGTAGGATGCGCAGCCGTCCGAGATGACGACGCAGCGATAGCCGCGGTCATTGGCCTCGCGCACGGTGGTGTTGACGCACACTTCCGTCGTGACGCCGCAGACGAGCAAGTTCTCGATGCCGTATTTCTCCAGCACATCCGTGAGCTCGGTGGCGTAGAACGCGCCCTTGCCCGGCTTGTCGATCACGACCTCGCTGTCGAGCGGATAAAGCTCGGGAATGATGTCGTGGCCGGCCTCGCCGCGAATGAGAATGCGCCCCATCGGGCCGGGATCGCCGATGCGCAAGGACGGCGCGCCGCGCTCGACTTTTGCGGGCGGCGCGTCGGACAGATCGGGCAGATGCCCCTCGCGCGTGTGGATCACCAGCATGCCGGTGTCACGCGCCGCCTTCAGCACCGCGCCGATCGGCTTCACCGCGCGCGCGAGCTGGCTGACATCGTTGCCAAGCGTCTCGCCGAAGCCGCCGGGCTCCATGAAATCGCGCTGCATGTCGATGATGAGAAGCGCGGTGGCAGGCCAGTCGAGCCTGATCGGCTCGGGCTCGGCGCTGATGACGCCCAGTTTCGGCTTGGTTGAGTTCAACATGACTCAAGGCCCCCGCGAGAACTCTCTTCGCCGGGAGTTCTGCAAGCGCCGTGCCATTGTGTACAATTGAGATCGAGAGGACCGCGCGAGGAAATTTGCTGCGCTGTCAGAATGTTATCGGAAAAGCACGCGCCTGCTTATTCGCTGTGCGACGACTTTGCGACGTGCATTTGCTTAAAGGATGAGCGCTCTCCGTCGTCATTCCGGGGCGACGCGAAGCGTCGAGCCCGGAATCCATCGGGCTGCAGCACGAGAGGTGAAATGGATTCCGGGCTCGCGCGACGCGCGCCCCGGAATGACGAGGGAGTGTGTGGCAACGCCTTGCCTCTACCGCCCCGCGCCGTACAGCTGCCGATACTCCATCTCATACGGCGCATACGAATCCTTCAGCGTCGCCATGTTGAGCAGCATGGTGGCCACCACCGCGCCCGTCTTGCCGAACACGCGCGTTTTAATCCAGGCACTCTCGGTGCGGCGGCTGCCGGAGAGCGCGACAACCTCACGCTCGATTTCGTACTCCTCATCGACGAAGAGCGGTCCCTTGATCAGCCTGATCTCCTGGTCGGCGAACAGGCCGACGGCCGGTCCCTTCGCCGGCAGCGGATCGTCCTTGGAGCGGTACTGGAAGAGTACGCTCAACATCTCCATCGGGATGATGGCCTTCCCCCACGGATTGTCGGCGCCTGAATAATATGGCGAGTTCTCGGTGATGACGGCGAGCTTCTGCCGGAGAGAGAACGGATAGAGGTCGCCCATGTTCTGGTCGAACGCCATCCGCACCGCCTGCCGTTTGCTCGTCTGCGCCACCTTCACATCGCGCAGGATCACGGGATCGGCGAGCGGCTTGAGCTCGGTGAGGCGCGCCTCGAGCGCGGTTGCCGCGTGCGGTTCGCCGACCGAGGCCGTGCCCCGCAGCACCTCGGTGCCGTCGCGCTTGACCATCTGGATCTGGCACTGGCTCGTGCCGGGCAGCGGCTTCGATAGCATCGCCTGCACCTCCTCGCCTTCGAAGCAGGCGTTGCGGTAATGCGCGGACAGGCAACCGTTCTCGAACCAGGCCTGCCCCCACAGCCGCGCGCCGAGCGGGGCGAACTGGCTGAAATGCGTCGGGCCTTCGATGGTGCCGCCCTTGAAGCCGAGCTTCTGCGCCGTGGCATCGTCGTGGATCGAGGCGTGCGCGTCGTAGACTTGCGCGTGCAGCATCTGGCGCGGCTGGCGCCACGGGCCAATCAGCGCCTCGGCCGTCTCTGTAATCTCGGTGTCGAATGCGTTTGCAGCCATGGTGTCCTCCACAGGCAGCCATGACTAGCAGGAGCGCCACGGATGCGGCTAGCCGTATTGACTTCGCCGGCCCATGCTCTTGACTGTCACAATTCGCGTCGCGCCGCCGCTATCCCTCCCGCAGCGCAAACCCCCACGCCGAACGAGAGACGAGGACTCCTGAAATGACGCTGATGCAGGTCGAGCTGGACGACAAATACCGGCTCGAATCGAAGCGGATCTTCCTGTCCGGCACGCAGGCACTGGTTCGGTTGCCCATGTTGCAGCGCGAACGCGACCGGCTTCAGGGCCTCAACACCGGCGGCTTCATCTCGGGCTATCGCGGTTCCCCGCTCGGCATGTACGACCACGCGCTGTGGCGCGCGAAGTCGCACCTCCAGCAGCACGACATCGCCTTCGTCCCCGGCTTGAACGAGGACCTGGCGGCGACCGCCGTCTGGGGCAGCCAGCAGGTCGGCCTGTTCCCCGGCGCCAAGGTCGATGGCGTGTTCGGCATCTGGTACGGCAAGGGCCCCGGCGTCGACCGCTCGGTCGACGCGCTCAAACATGCGAATGCGGCCGGCACCTCGCTCAATGGCGGCGTGCTCGCGCTCGCCGGCGATGACCATGGCTGCCAGTCCTCGACGCTGGCGCATCAGAGCGAGCAGGTGTTCGCGGCGGCGCTGATCCCCGTGATCAATCCGGCGACGCTCCAGGATTATCTCGACCTCGGCCTCTACGGTTTTGCGCTTTCGCGTTTCTCCGGCTGCTGGGTCGGCTTCAAGGCAATCAGCGAGACCGTGGAGAGCTCGGCTTCGATCTATAGCGATCCCGCGCGCATCCAGATCAAGCTTCCCGATGATTTCGAGATGCCGCCCGGTGGCCTCAACATCCGCTGGCCCGATCCGCCACTGGACGCCGAGAGGCGCCTGTTCGGCCCGAAGATGGCCGCGGTACAGGCCTTCGCCCGCGCCAACCAGCTCGACCGCATCGTGCTCGATTCCAAGCCGGCACGGCTCGGCATTCTCGCGACCGGCAAGGCCTATCTCGATCTGCGCCAGGCGCTGGCCGATTTGGGCATCACCGACAAGGACGCGCAGGACCTGGGCCTGCGCATCTACAAGGTCGCACTGACCTGGCCGCTGGAGGAAAGCGGCGCCAAGCGTTTCGCGGAAGGCCTTCAGGATGTGCTCGTGGTCGAGGAGAAGCGCGGCTTCATCGAAGACCAGCTGATGCGCATCCTCTACAATATCGATGCATCGAGGCGCCCGACCGTCACCGGCAAGCGTGACGAGCGCGGCGCGCCGCTGCTGCCGAGCGAAGGCGAGCTGACGCCGACAATTGTCGCGGGCGCACTGGTGGCGCGCTTGCGCAAGCTCGGGCATCACAGCCCGGTGCTGGAGCAACGCCTCGCCCGGCTCGAAGCGTTCGACAATCCCGTCACATCAAGCACGCAGATCAAGCTCGCGCGCACGCCGTTCTTCTGCTCGGGCTGCCCGCACAACTCCTCGACGCGCGTGCCCGAGGGCAGCCGCGCGATGGCCGGCATCGGCTGCCACGGCATGGCCTTGAGCATGCCGACCCGCCGCACCGATCTGATCTCGCATATGGGTGCCGAGGGCGTGAACTGGATCGGCCAGTCACCCTTCACCACCGAGAAGCACATCTTCCAAAACCTCGGTGACGGCACCTACACCCATTCCGGCCTGCTTGCGCTGCGCGCGGCTTCCGCCGCCGGCATCAACATCACCTACAAGATCCTCTACAACGACGCGGTCGCGATGACCGGCGGCCAGCCGGCCGAAGGCGCCTTCAACGTCGCGCAGATCGCGCACCAGGTCTGGGCCGAGGGCGTCAAGCGACTTGCGATCGTATCGGACGATCCGACGAAGTATCCGGAAGGCAACTACTTCCCGCAAGGGGCGACCATCCATCACCGCCGCGAGCTCGATGCCGTGCAGCGCGAGCTGCGCGACATCAAGGGTCTCACGGTCGTGATCTACGACCAGACCTGCGCCGCCGAAAAGCGCCGCCGCCGCAAGCGCGGGCTCTATCCCGATCCCGCCAAGCGTGCCTTCATCAACGAGCTCGTCTGCGAAGGCTGCGGCGATTGCTCGCAGGCCTCCAACTGCGTCTCGGTGCAGCCGCTGGAGACCGAGTTCGGCCGTAAGCGCCAGATCGACCAGTCCAACTGCAACAAGGACTTTTCCTGCGTCGAAGGTTTCTGCCCGAGCTTTGTCACCGTGCATGGCGGCAGCCTGAAGCGGATGAAGACGTCGGCGGTCGATTCCGGACAGTTGTTCGCCGACCTGCCGCTGCCTCCTGCCTGCGAACTCGAGGCGCCGTACAACATCCTCGTCACCGGCATCGGCGGCACCGGCGTCATCACCATCGGCGCGCTGCTCGGCATGGCCGCCCATGTCGACGGCCGCGGCTGCTCGGCGCTCGACTTCACCGGCCTGTCGCAGAAGAACGGCGCGGTGATGAGCCATGTCCGCATCGCACGGAGGCCGGAGGATATCTCTGCCGTCCGCATCACCACCGGCGGCGCCGACGTCATCCTCGGCTGCGACATGATCGTCTCGGCAGGTCCCTCCGCACTCAGCCGCGCCGAGCGCGGCGTGACCAAGGCCTACATCAACGCCGACCTGCAGCCGACCGCGAGCTTCGTGCAAAACCCGGATCTCGACTTCGAGATGGGCACGATGCAGACCGTGCTGCGTGACGCCGTCGGCGACACGAACCTCGACATCATCGACGCGACAGGCATTGCCTCGGCCCTGATGGGCGACTCGATCGCGACAAATCCCTTCATGCTCGGCTTCGCCTTCCAGAAGGGCGCGATCCCGCTGTCGCTGGAGGCCCTGCTCCGCGCCATCGAGATCAACGGCGCGGCGATCGAGATGAACAAGCTGGCCTTCACCTGGGGACGCCTCGCCGCCCACGACATGTCGCGCGTGCGCAGCGTACTGCAGTTCAAGAGCCGCGCTTCCGCGCCGACGAAGTCGCTCGACGACGTGATCGCGACCCGCGCGGAGTTTCTGACCGGCTATCAGGACAAGGCCTACGCCGACCGTTACCTCGCGGCCGTCGCCAAGGTGCGCAAGGCAGAAATGGCCGCTTCGCCCGCGTCCACGGAGCTGACCGAGGCGGTCGCCAAAAACCTGTTCAAGCTGATGTCCTACAAGGACGAGTACGAGGTTGCGCGCCTTTACACCGACGGCAGCTTTGCCAAGAAGGTGTCGGAGAAGTTCGACGGCGACTTCACGCTGAAATACCACCTCGCCCCGCCGATCTTCGCGCAGCGCGACAAGACGACCGGACACCTTCAAAAGAAGGAGTTCGGCGGCTGGATGATCCACGCGTTCCGCCTGCTCGCCAAATTGAAGTTCCTGCGCGGCGGCGCATTCGACCCGTTCGGCCGCACCGAGGAGCGCCGGACCGAGCGGAAGCTGGTTGCGGATTATCTCGGCATGATCGATCAGCGAATGTCCGGGCTGAAGGCGGAGCAGATCCCGCTGCTGGCGCGGCTCGCCCGCGTGCCCGAGACGATCCGCGGCTTCGGCCATGTCAAGGAAGCCAACATCAAGCTCGCGGCGGCCGAGACAGCGCGGCTGGAAGCCGAGCTGGAGAACAGCCGCTTTGCTGCGGCGGCGGAGTAGCGGGGGAGCTGTCGCCTCATTCTCGGTGTCATCGCCCGCGAAGGCGGGCGATCCAGTACTCCGAGGCGGTTGTGGTTGAACGGATGGGCCGCGGCGTACTGGATGCCCCGCCTTCGCGCGGCATGACAGTGGTGGAGGTGGCTAGACCGAGGCTGACACGCCGGTAGCCGTCTCACGCGCCGCACCACCCTCCGCCAGATGCCGCCCCGCGATATACCCGAACGTCAGCGCCGGCCCGAGCGTGATCCCCGGTCCCGGATAATTCCCATTCATGATCGACCCCATGTCGTTGCCGCAGGCGTACAGACCCGCAACCGGCGTGCCGTCCTCGCGCAGCACGCGCGCCTGGGCATCCACATTCATGCCGATGGCCGTGCCGAGATCGGCCGGATGGATGCGCATCGCGAAGAACGGCGCGCGGAGGATCGGCGCGACGCAGGGACTGGGCTTGTGGGTGGCATCGCCGAGGTGGCGCTGATAGATGGTGCTGCCACGGCCGAATTCGGGATCGCGGCCCTCCTTCGCATCAGCGTTGTAACTTGCGATCGTCGCCGTGAGCACGGACGGATTGACGCCGATCTTCGCCGCGAGCTGCGCGATGTCAGGAGCCTTGAGCAACTCGCCGCTCGCCACATAGCGCCGGAGGTTGAGCGTAAACGGCTTGATGCGACCGAGGCCATAGCTCCACAGGAACTGACGGTCGCAGACGAGATAAAACGGCCGATCCGGCTCGCCATTGCAGTCGCGCAACATCGCCAGCACGAACTCATGGTGGCACAGCGCCTCGTTGACGAAGCGACGGCCGGCCGCGTTGATGGCGATCACGCCGGGCTTGGCGCGGTCGGTCACCGTATGCGGGAAGACGCCACGGCTGCCATCGGCGCGACGGAACAGCGAGGCCGGCACCCAATAGGCCGGACTCGTCGCCTCCGTGTTGAGCGCGGCACCGGCCGTGGTCGCAAGCCGGAGCCCGTCGCCAGTGCCAGCGGTGCTGGCCGCCGAGACGAAACCAGCCGCGGCCGGGAAGAAGCGTTTGCGCAACACAGCGGCGTGCGAAAAGCCGCCGGTCGCAACCACCACGCCGCGACGCGCGGCGATCAGGCGGTCGCGAGAGCCGTGGCGGATGACAACGCCGCCGACGCGATCGCCCTGCATCGACAGGTCCTCGACATCGGCGCAGAAGAGAATCTCGACCTGCCGCGCCAGCAGCGAGGCATAGAGCCGCGCCGCGAGCGCATTGCCGAGATGCAGCGTCGTGCCGCGCCGATTGCGCAGCCGCTGCAACGCGTATTCGGAAACCAGCCGCGCCGCGCGCAGGGTCGAACGCAACGATTTTCCGGCCCGGCGCAGATGCGGGATGTCGAGGCGGTTGACCATCATCCCGCCGAACAGCGTGAACTCCGGCAGCGGCGCGCGCAGCCGCGCGAAAGGCGCGCCGAGCCGGGTGCCGTCGAACGCGACCGGCTCCAGCACGCGCCCGCCAGGCGTTGCGCCCAGCCGCTCCGGATAACAGTCCGGACAGGCTTTCACCGGCTGGAGGCGAACCTCGGTGTTCGCTTCGAGATAGGCGACCGCCTCCGGCCCGCGCGCGAGGAAGGCGGCGCGCAAGCCGGCATTGGCAGGTTCCGGCACCGTGCTCGACAGATACCGGACCGCGTCCGTGATGCTGTCGGACAGCCCGACGTCCTTCATCTTGGGATTGGCGGGGATCCAGACCATGCCGTCGCACCAGGCGGTGGTGCCGCCGACGAACGCCGTCTTCTCGATCACCAGCACGCGCAAGCCTTCAGCGGCGGCAACGGCCGCGGCCGTCATGCCACCGGCACCGGCGCCGACGACGATGACATCGTAGGTCTCATGCGCCGGCATCATGCGGCAAGGGTCCGGGAACGAGGCATGACATCGTCATACCTCGCCCGGAGGCACCAACGCTAGCGCGCCGGCTTGCGCTCGATCGGGTCGATATCGATCGCCCGCAAACGGCCGAGCCGCAGCACGTCCATGGCGAGCCGCCGGCCGATCCGGTCGCGGTCGAGCACGCGGATCAGATCGTCGACGCCGTTGATCTCCACGCCGTCGAGCTTGATGACGACGTCGCCGGGCAACAGGCCCGCCTTCGCCGCCGGTCCGTCCGGCTCGATCTGCATCAAGAGCGCGCCCATCTTGTTGTCGACGCCGGCCAGTACCGCGTGCCGCCGCGGGACCGGTGCAGTCTGCCCGGCGACGCCGATAAAGGCGCGGCGGACATAGCCGTGGCGGATGATCTCCGACAGCACGAACTGCGCGGTGTTGCTGGCGACCGCGAAGCAGATGCCTTGCGCGCCGTTGATGATGGCCGTGTTGATGCCGATCACCTCGGCATTCGACGACACCAGCGGCCCGCCGGAATTGCCGGGGTTGAGCGCAGCATCGGTCTGGATCACGTCCTCGATGGTGCGGCCGCTCACCGAGCGGATCGAGCGCCCCAGCGCCGAGACCACGCCGGCGGTCACGGTCGATTCGAAGCCGAGCGGATTGCCGATCGCGATCACGAGCTGGCCGCGCCGCAGGGTCTTGGAGTTGCCGAGCGCGGCATAGGGCAAGTCGCGGACGCCGTTGGCGCGGAGCAGCGCCAGATCGGTGTCGGGATCGACGCCGAGCACGCGGGCCTCACCGACGTTACCCTCGACGTCCCGCAGCCGGATCTCCTTGGAGGAACCGACCACGTGGCTGTTGGTGAGCACGAGCCCGTCCGGCGAGATCACGATGCCGGAGCCGAGCCCGCCGCGCTCGCGACCGTTCGGCACTTTTGGCCTGGTCTCGACGCGCACGACGGCGGGGCCGACACGGTCGGTCACGCCGATCACGGCATTGGAATAGGCGTCCAGCAGGGCCCGGTCATCGACCGGGGCAGACGCTGTCGCTCGCGATGACGCGGCGTCATCGACGATGTCTGAGGTAAAATCCAGCATGGTAAGAGTCCTTGAGGCTCACACAAATGGTGGCCTGTTCCTGCCAGCGCAAGGGACCCGCCTGGGGCGCAAGGCTGGGCTGTCAGGACTTGACCTACCAAGGTGGCTAGGGCGCCCGCCGCAGCGTGCCCGCCCTCGCCTTGACCGGGTCGAGCAGCGACCAGTCGCCGTCCGGGAGCACGTAACCCTTGGGGAACGGCGCGCGCAGCTCGAGCCCGAGCGAGCGCAGCACCCGGTCGTCGCGGTAGTAGCATTGCAGGACGACGCGGACGAGCGTTGCGGCAGCCGCGCCGCCGGAGCTGCGGAACTCCTGCGCCACCGCATCGCGCCTGGCGGCATCGAGCCCGGCGAGCGGTTGCCCCGCGAGCCGCGCCAGATGGTCCAGCGCCGCCGCCACCAATTTGGTGTCGCGGCCCAGCGTCGTCAGGATGTCGGTCTGGACCGCGGGATCGTCGGCGCCGGGCACCTTGTACTCATCGCTGGCGGGAACGATCATCGCAGCGATGGTACGGAGGTCATCGCGTTGGGCGCGGGTGAGTTGATTGTCTGCGGACATGACGGCCTCAGTCGAACAAGTTTGCGAGGCGCTGCTTCATCTGGTCGGCGATGTAGAGCGCGAGGGCCTGGATGGTGGACGTCGGGTTGACGCCGCCCGAGGTGACGAAGATGCTGCCGTCGACGATGAAAAGATTTTTCACGTCGTGCGTGCGGCCCCATTCGTTGACGACGGAGCGTTCGGGGTCGGTGCCCATCCGCGCGGTGCCGAGCAGATGCCAGCCGCCCCACGGGATCGGCGAGTTGACGCAAATGTCGGTCGCCCCCGCCATCTCCAGAACCTCGCGGCCGCGGGCGAGCGCATGCTCCATCATCTTCCGGCTGTTCTCGCTGATCGTGTAGTCGATCTTCGGCGCTGGAATGCCGTGGCTGTCCTTCAGGACAGGATCGAGCGTGACGCGATTGTGCTCTTCCGGCAGGTCCTCGCAGATCGCGGAGAATCCCAGCCGATGGCCGTTGAGCTTGCGGAAGACGCGGTGATGATCCGCGCCCCACGGCAAAATTCCCCTCTGCTCGCTCACGACAGCCTCGAACACCGGCCCTGCCCCGCGCACGAACTGAACGCCGTAGCCGCGCACGAAGCCGCGCGACAGGTCGGTGTCGTACCACTCCTTGCTCCACAGGCAGGTCGGCGGCGCGCGGTTGCTGTCGGTCGGCTCCTTCACATAGCCGTAGATCTGCGCATAGGGATGGAACATCAGGTTCTTGCCGACGAGGCCCGACGAATTGGCAAGACCGTGCGGGAAGCGGTTGGAGGCCGAGTTGAGCAGCAGCCGGGGCGTGCCGACGCCGTTGCAGGCGATGATGACGACATGCGCCGGCTGGAACTGCTCGACGCCGTCCTTGTCGTAATAGACCACGCCCGAGGCCATGCCGTTCTCGTCGGTGGTGATCTCGCGCACCCGGCAATGCGTGCGCAGCTCGACGCCGGCACGGATCGCGTGCGGCCAATAGGTAATGTCGGTCGAGGATTTTGCGCCTTGCGCGCAGGCCGGCGTGCAATGGCCGAGATTGATGCAACGCGCGCGGCCCTCATAGTCGGTGGTCGCAACCGTCGTGTCCGACGGCCACCAGTGCCAGCCAAGCTTGTTCATGGCCTTGCCGATGATGGCGCCGGACAATCCCATCGGCTGCTGCGGCATCGGCGGATGCGTCAGCGGCGACAGCGGATCGCCCGACAGGCCTGACGTGCCCATGATGCGGTCGTTCTCTTCGAAGAACGGCGTCAGCGCGTCGTAGTCGATCGGCCAGTCGTCGGCGACGCCGTCGAGCGTCTTCACCTTGAAATCGGAGGGATGCAGCCGCGGCCAGTGCGCGGTGTACATCACCGTCGAGCCGCCGACCGCGTTGTAGTTGACGACCTTGATCGGCGAATTGTCGTCGTTGATCGGATAGTCCTCGGGCCGGCCGCGGACATTCGGGCTCGACGACCACTCCCCGTAGAACTTGGCCTCCCAGTCGCGGCCCGTGCTCGGATATTCCGCCGGGTTCATCCAGCCGCCCTGCTCCAGGCAGAGGATGTGCATCTTGGTCTCGGCCAGCGACCACGCCATCGCGGCACCTGAAGCGCCGGCGCCGATGATCAGGACGTCCACGGGGTCTTTCATCGAACTTTCTTCCTCCCGCCCTCGCCGCTTCAAGGGCGATTCGGTCTACGCAGGTTTTTGATCGTGCCGAACGATAGGGGCAGACCGGCCGGTCAGTAAAGGCTGGCGCGCGAATGTCGCACTTCGCAGGGCGCAGACCATTGGTATCGCGACCTCCGGATGCTAGGAACGAAGCGCCAGAGCAATCGATAGCGAGACGTTATGTCCTTTAGGAATTCATTTGCCGCCGCCCGCGCCTTCGCGCTTGTTTCGTTTCTCGCTCTGTCCGGGTTTCTGGCCTCTTCCGGGCCAGCCTCCGCGCTGACGGCGGCTGCGACCGTCCGGGACGCCAATTCGATCCAGCTCGGCGACGTCACCTACCGCCTCGACGGCGTCGACGCGCCCGAGCTCGACCAGGTCTGCATCGACGATCACGCCGATCCCTGGACCTGCGGCATCGAGGCCCGCGACCAGTTGGCGAAGCTGATCAACAAACGCAGCGTGCGTTGTGACGATGTCGGGCCGGAAAAGAGCTTCGGCAAACGGCACCGGGCGATCTGCACCGCCGAGGGCGACAAGGTCTCGTTGAACGAGCAGCTGGTCAAGCTTGGCTATGCCATCGCCCGCGAGCCGATCAAGGCGAACGTCAAGGCTGCCGCGGCCGATGCCAAAACCGCGTCAGCCGGCATCTGGAAGGGCTGCTTTGTTGCACCGCAAGAATTCCGCATGGGCAAGAAGGACGGCACGCTGCTCGGCGCCGCCTGCCGCGCCGACCGCGACAAGGAAATCCGCGCGGCGCTGTTTCCGGAGGAGCTGACCATGCCGCCGAGTTGCAGCATCAAGGGCAAGCTCGCCGTGCGCGCCCGTGTCACCGGCAATATCGGCATCTATCACCTAAGGGGCTGCCCGAGCTATCCAGCGACCACCAAGCCGGACCGCTGGTTCTGCTCGGAGGACGACGCGCAGGCCGCCGGCTTCCGCAAGGCCTACAATTGCCGCCGGCCGAAATGAGGAAGCCCGTCACGAGCATGTGAGCGGTAGCCGGAGACAGTATTGATCCGGAATTGAACTCTCTCGGTGGTTGCTACATCTAATATGTACGCAAGCGCTTTGCGCGAGCGTTCCTTGGCAGCAATCCGGCTTCGGTCCGATTGCTTTGCTCGGGCGTTTCCTCCCTAGACTTGGGCCGCTTGTCATAACAAGCGGCTCTTCTTTTTTGTGCGCCCTATTTCCGCATCGGCATAATCTGGTCCATCGGCGGCATGTTGGCATTCAGATGGCCCATGATCCAGACGGTGCCGCCGACGACCAGGAAGACGACCAGAAGGCCGAAGGCGAGCGCCAGCACGTTGTTGGTGTTGTCAGGCCCCGTCGTGATGTGCAGGAAGAACACGAGGTGCACGCCCATCTGCGCGATCGCGAGCACGATCAGAGCGACAGGGATGGACGGCTGCCAGACCAGGTCGGTGCCGGCGATGAAGAACGAGGTTGCCGTGAGCAGCAGCGCGAGGCCGAGACCGACGACATAGCCGAGCACCCGCTCGCCGACGCTGTGTTGTTCTTCCTCGCCCGGTGCGAGATCGTGTCCGGTCCGCACATGCGTCTGATCGCTCATACGGCACTCCCAAGCAGGTAGACGACAGAGAAGACCCCGACCCAGACGATGTCGAGCGCATGCCAGAACAGCGCAAAGCACATCATCCGGCGCAGGACGTCGGCGCGAAAGCCTTTTGCAAAGACCTGGGCCATCATGGTGAGCAGCCACAATATGCCGGCCGAGACGTGCAGGCCGTGGCAGCCCACCAGCGAGAAGAACGACGTCAGGAACGCACTGCGCGACGGGCCATAGCCGCGTGCGACGAGGTCGGCGAACTCGCGGAACTCGATGGTGAGAAAGATCAGTCCGAGCACGCAGGTCACGGTCATGCCGAGATAGAACCAGAACCGGTTGCGCACGTCGGCGGCAATGCTGGCCATGCCGCAGGTGAAGCTCGACAGCAGCAGGCAGACCGTCTCGATCGCGACGTTGCGCTGCTCGAATATCTCCGAGCCGCTGGGGCCGCCCGCGGTCTGGCCGGACAGCACCGCATAGGCCGCGAAGAAGCAGGAGAACATCACGATATCGGAGAGCAGGAAGACCCAGAAGCCGTAGGCGGTCACGATGCGCTTCGATGCCGGGCCTGGATGCTCGACGACGAGCCCGATGTGGTGGGGGTCGGCATGCGCGCGGCTGGCTGTCGCCGTCATCGACATCAGAGCGCTCCCGCCATGCTGACGAGGCTGCGCCGTTCCTCGAGATTGATGCGGTCGATGCGAGCGACCTCGTCAGCCGGAATGACGTATTCGTCATGGTCGCGCCAGGCGAACACGACGAAGGTCGCGAATGCGCCGATGCCGCCCAAAATCACCAACCACCAGATGTGCCAGATCAGCGCAAAGCCCATGATGGTGGCGAAGAACGCGCAGACGAAGCCGGTCGGTGAATTCCTGGGCATCTCGATATCCTGATACTCCGGCCGATCATGCTCGAGCTGCTGCTGCTTGGCATGGGCCTTCTGATCCCAATAAGCATCCTCGCCGCGCACATCCGGATAGAAGGCGAAGTTGAACACGGGCGGCGGCGACGAGGTCGCCCATTCCAGCGAGCGGCCGTCCCAGGGATCGCCGGTGCGGTCGCGCAGGGCCTCGCGGTTGCGGATGCTGACCACGAGCTGCACGATCTGGCAGATCACGCCGATCGTCAGCACCGCCATGCCGGCGGCCGCCACGAACATCCATGGCCGCCAGGCCGCGACGTCGTAGTGCTGCATGCGCCGGGTCATGCCGAGCATGCCGGCGATATAGAGCGGAATGAAGGTGACGTAGAAGCCGAGGAACGTGAACCAGAACGCGGCCTTGCCCCAGCGCTCGTCGAGACGAAAGCCGAACGCCTTCGGGAACCAGTATTCGAAGCCGGCGAATGCGCCGAACAGCACGCCGCCGATGATGACGTTGTGGAAGTGCGCCACCAGGAACATGCTGTTGTGGAGCATGAAGTCGGCCGGCGGCACCGCGACCAGCACGCCCGTCAATCCGCCGATGATGAAGGTGACCATGAAGCCGACCGCCCACAGCATCGGCGTCGCAAATCGGATGCGGCCGCCATACATCGTGAACAGCCAGTTGTAGATCTTCACGCCCGTCGGTATCGCGATGATCATGCTGGCGATGCCGAAGATGGCGTTGACGTCGGGGCCAGCGCCCATCGTGAAGAAATGGTGCAGCCAGACCATGAAGGAGATGACGCAGATCGCCATGGTCGCGAGCACCATCGAGCGGTAGCCGAACAGCGCCTTGCCCGAGAAGGTCGACACCACCTCGGAGAAGATGCCGAAGGCCGGCAATACGAGGATATAGACCTCCGGGTGCCCCCAGGCCCAGATCAGGTTCATGAACATCATGACGTTGCCGCCGGCTTCATTGGTGAAGAAGTGGAAGCCGAGGTAACGGTCGAGCAGCAGCATCGCGAGCGTGGCGGTGAGGATCGGAAAGGCCGCGACGATGAGCAGGTTGGAGGCCAGCGTGGTCCAGCAGAACATCGGCATGCGCAGATAGTTCATGCCCTTGGTGCGCAGCTTCAGCACGGTGGTCACTAGGTTGATGCCGGCGACCAGGGTGCCGACGCCGGAGATCTGGAGAGACCAGGCGTAGTAGTCGACGCCGACGCCCGGCGAATAGGACAGCTCGGACAGCGGCGGAAAGGCGAGCCAGCCGGTGCGCGCGAACTCGCCGACCACGAGCGAGATATTGACCAGCAGCGCGCCGGTCGCTGTCAGCCAGAAGCCGACCGAATTCAGCGTTGGGAAAGCAACGTCGCGCACGCCGAGTTGCAGCGGCACGATCAGGTTCATCAGCCCGATCACGAACGGCATCGCGGTGAAGAAGATCATGATGGTGCCGTGCGCCGAGAAGATCTGGTTGTAGTGCTCCGGCGGGAGATAGCCTTGTGACTGGTAAGCGACCGCCTGCTGGAGCCGCATCATGATGGCGTCGCTGCCGCCGCGCAGCAGCATGACCGAAGCGAGCAGGATGTACATCACGCCGATGCGCTTGTGATCGACGCTGGTGATCCATTCGTGCCAGAGATACGGCAAATGCCCTTTCACGACGACCCAGATCAGCACGCCGAGGATCGCGACCAGCACCACGGCACCCGCGACGAGGGGTATCGGCTGGTCGAACGGGATCGCCGACCAATCGAGCTTACCGAGCATCGTGGCCTCCACTATGCGGCCTGCCGGCATCGGAGAGCAGCTCCGGGCCGGGCCCTGGCGGAATGTGCTGGGTTGCGATCAGGTCGAACAGACGGGGATCGTCCAGGCGAAAGGTCAGCCTGTTCTTCTCGATGCCCTGCTGCATCAGCTTCGTATAGCTCTCCTCGTTCAGCACGGCATCGGTCTTCGCCGTGGTCGCGACCCAGTCCGGGAAGGCGAGCGGCGAGATCACGTTGACGTCGAACATCATGTCGGGAAAGCCGTCGCCGGAGAAATGTGCCGACAGGCCCTGCAACTTGCCCTCATTGTCGGCGCGCAGGTTCAGCTTCGTCACCATGCCGTTCATGGTGTAGATCATGCTGCCGAGCTGCGGGATGAAGAACACGTTCATCACGCTCGACGACGTCAGCTGGAAATTCAGCTCGGCGCCGGCCGGCACCGTCAGCGTGTTGACGGTGGCGATGCGCTGGTCCGGATAGATGAAGAGCCATTTCCAGTCGAGCGAGACCGCCTGGATGCGGACCGGACTGCCGGTGCCCGGCACGGGCGCGGCGGGATCGAGCTGGTGCGAGCCGATCCAGGCGACGCCGCCGAGCAGGATCACGGTGAGCGCTGGGATCGCCCACACCACCATCTCGACGCGGCCGGAATAGACGAAGTCGGGCTGGTAACGTGCTCTCGGATTGGACGCGCGAAACCAGAACGCAAAGGCCAAAATCGCGAAAATGGTCGGCACCACGATCACGAGCATGATGAAGACGGAATCGACCAGGATGGTGCTGTTGGCGGCAGCCACCGGCCCTTGTGGATCGAGCAGATTCATCGGCAAGCCACTGACGATTGGGAAACCCCAGGCGAGAGCCTAGCGCGGAAAAGCCCCCGCAACAAACGCAAGCTCGGCAGAACGGTTCCGCGACATGCCCGCTTAATCGCGCGCCGTGCCGCCCGGCGGCATGCAATTCCATGCGATGTCAATGACATCTGCGCGGGACCATCGGCCTTCTCTCCTGTCAGGGCGATTGCTAATCTGCACGAAAATAATCGGGATGAAACGACATGCAGGGCCCCGAGGACGATGCCGGCCTCGCCGGCAAGGTGGCGCTGATCAGCGGCGGTGGCGCCGCTGGCGACGGCATCGGCAACGGCCGCGCTGCAGCAATTCTGTTGGCCCGCGCCGGAGCAAGAGTGCTGGTGGCCGATCGCGATCTCAAGCTCGCCGAGCGCACGGTGGAGATGATCATGGCCGAGGGCGGCACGGCAGCAGCACATGGCGGCGACGTCACCAGCGAAGCCGATTGCAAGACACTGGTCGAGGCCGCGCTCGACCGCTGGGGCCGGCTCGATTTCCTCGACAACAATGTCGGCATCGGCAGCCGCGGCAGCGTGGTCGACGAGACGCCCGAGCAGTATCGCCGCGTCATGCAGGTCAACGTCGAGACCATGTTCCTGCTCTCCAAGCACGCGATCCCCGCGATGATCAGGACCGCCAAGGGCGGCGCGATCGTCAATATCTCCTCGATCTCGGCGCTGCGGCCGCGCGGGCTCACGACCTACACGACCTCAAAAGCTGCAATCATCGGCCTGACCCGCGCGATGGCGGTCGATCACGGTCGCGACAACATCCGCGTCAACTGCATTTGCCCCGGACCGATGTACACGCCGATGGTCTATGCCCGCGGCATGAGCGAGCAGGCGCGCACCAACCGCGCCAGGGCCTCCCTGCTCAAGACCGAAGGCACCGGCTGGGATGTCGGCCACGCCGTCAAATTCCTGCTCAGCAATTTTGCGCGCTACATCACCGGCCAGGTGCTGGTGGTCGACGGCGGCGTGACGCTGCAAGCGCCGGAACGTGAATCACAGGAACACTGAAAGGAACACGGATGGCCCGCCTACCCTATCTCGAGGCCGACCAAGTCGCGCCCGAATATCGCGACATGCTCAAGCGCAACACCAACCTGCACAAGCTGCTGGTCAACTCGCCGGAGATGGCGCGCGCCTTCAACGGTATCGGCGGCTATATCCGCTTCAAGAGCAAGCTCGACCCGCGGCTGCGGGAGCTTGCGATCCTCCAGGTCGGCTGGATGGAGAAGTCGGAATACGAATTCACCCACCATGTGAAGATCGGCAAGGAGTTCGGCGTCACCGACGAGGACATCGCAGGCCTGATGGCGGAGACCGAAGGCAAGCCGTCGAAGCTGGAGCCGCTGGCAAGAGCGATCCTGAAAGGCGCCCGCGAGATGGTGCGCGAGCTCGCGATGTCGGACGCGACCTTCGCCGAGATCAAGAAATATCTCTCCGACGAGCACATGGTCGACCTCGTGCTCACCATCGCCTTCTATTGTGGTGTGGTGCGGGTGCTCGCCACCATGAAGATCGACAACGAACCGTATTACAAAGAGGTACTCCAGCAGTACCCGATCCCGGGAGTGAAGTGACATGCGCTTGAAGGACAAGGTCGCGATCGTCGTCGGCGCCGGCCAGAGCCCCGGTGAAGGCATGGGCAACGGCCGCGCCACCGCGCTGACCTTCGCGCGCGAGGGTGCCAAAGTGCTGTGCGTCGACCACCACCTGGAATCGGCGCAGGAAACCGTCGATCTGATCGCAGCGGAGCAAGGCACCGCTGCGGCTTTCAAGGCCGACGTGACCAAATCCGTGGACATCAAGGCGATGGTCGCGGATGCGCTGGCGCGCTGGGGCCGCATCGACGTGCTGCACAACAATGTCGGCGTCAGCCTCTCCGGGGGCGATGCCGATCTGCTACAAATCACCGAGGAGGCGTTCGACCGTGTCGTCGCCATCAACCTGAAGAGCTGCATTCTCGCCGCGAAGGAAGTGATCCCGATCATGCGCGCGCAAAGAAGCGGCGCCATCATCAACATCTCCTCGATGGCAGCAATCACGACCTACCCTTACGTCGCCTACAAGGCGACGAAGTCGGCCATGATTGCCTTCACCGAGCAGCTCGCCTACCAGAACGCCGAATACGGCATCCGCGCCAACGTCATCCTGCCCGGCCTGATGAACACGCCGATGGCCGTCGACACCCGCGCCCGCGAATGGTCCAAGCCCCGCGCCGAAGTCGAAGCCGAGCGCGACAGCAAGGTGCCGCTGCGCAGGAAGATGGGCACCGGCTGGGACGTCGCGAATGCCGCGCTGTTTCTGGCGTCGGACGAGGCGAATTTCATCACGGGCGTGACGCTGCCGGTGGATGGTGGCGCGAGTGTGAGACGGGGGTAGGTCGAGCGCGCTGCTTACCCTCCCCTGGAGGGGGAGGGAAACAGCGTCACTGCGGTGCGCGCGTCGCCCGCCAGATGGTGCCATTGCCGTCCTCCGACACCAGCAGCGATCCATCCTTCGCCACGGCGACACCAACCGGCCTTCCCCAGACCTCCGTGTCACTCACGACAAACCCCGTGACGAAATCCTCGTACTCGCCGGTGGGCTTGCCGTCCTTCATCCTGATACGGATCACCTTGTAGCCGGTGCGCTTGGAGCGGTTCCAGGAGCCGTGCTCAGCGGCGAAGGCATCGCCTTGATAGTCGGACGGAAACTGCGTGCCCTGATAGAAAGTCATGCCGAGCGAAGCCGAGTGCGGCTGGATCAGCACGTCGGGCACCGTCACCTTGTCCTTGAGATCCGGCCGCGCGCCGGCATGGCGCGGATCTTCGTTGCCGCCGATATAGAACCACGGCCAGCCGTAGAACGCGCCCTCCTTCACGCTGGTGACGTAGTCGGGCACAAGATCGTCGCCGAGCCCGTCGCGCTCATTGGTCGAGCACCAGGGCAGCCCGGTCTGCGGCTCGATCGCAAGGCCGACGCAGTTGCGGATGCCGGTGGCATAGATCTTCCGGTCCTTGCCGTCAGGCGTGAAGGCCAGCACGGTGGCGCGCTCGAGCTCGCTGGCCCAGGCCGCGCCGAGCGGCTGCGTCTTCGACCAGCCATCCAACCCGCCCGGCGGCGTCCCCATGCCCTCGGCGACGTTGCTGAGCGAGCCGACCGAGACCAGCATGCGCTTGTTGTCGGGCGTGAAGACGATGTCGCGGGTGGAATGGCTGCCGTCCTGCGGCAGGCTTGCCACGATCGTCTCCGCCCTGCCGCGCGCCTTGAGATCGCCGGCCTGATAGGGAAACCGGACGACGCTGTCGGTGTTGGCGATATAGACCCATTGCGGATTGTCGCCGTTCGGAAAGAAGGCGATGCCGAACGGCCGTCTCAATCCGCTGGCAAACACCTCGTTGGTCGCGGCCTTGCCGCCATCCCCGGCGCGCAGCACGCGGATGGCGTCGGCCCGCGTCTCCGCGACGAAGACATCGCCGTTCGGCGCGACCCTCACAATGCGCGGCGCGCGCAAGCCTTCGGCGAACAGCTCGATCTTGAAACCCGCCGGCACACGTGGCGTGGCCTCCGGCGGTCGCGACGCCACACGCGCGGTGCTCGCAACCGACCGTGTCGCGCCGGGCCTGACGAGGTCCTGCGGCCGGATCAACCTGACCGTGCCGGGCTTGTCGGCCTGCCAATCGCCATAGGCGTCCTTGCCTTGCAGAACCGGCTCAGCCTGCGCGCTGGCAGCAACCGCGACCAGCAATCCCGCAGCCGTTGCTGCAGACGAAATCCTGCTTTTCACGTCGTCTTCCTCCCAGCCTGCGCGTCCTGAACGTCGACGCTTATAGGTCCGCAAATGTTCTGCGGCAGTACAAACACCTGCCGAATCCCACGTCAGCTCATGCCCGCACGATGTGCATCAGCCGGAGCCCATCGTACTGGAAAATGCGGCAGATCGGTGCGACACATTGTAAGGGCGCGACCGCCGGTTGCGGTCATCAAAGCTGCGGCATCCAGGTCGCAATTGATGGGGTGATCATGTGGGGATCCATCATATCGGAATGGGCGAGCCTGCTGCTGCGCTGGCTGCACGTGGTGGCGGCGATCGCCTGGATCGGCAGTTCCTTCTACTTCATCGCCCTCGATCTCAGCCTGAAGCCGAAGACTGACCTGCCGGACGGCGTGCAGGGCGAAGCCTGGCAGGTCCATGGCGGCGGGTTCTACCGGATCATGAAATATCTGGTGGCTCCGAGCCAGATGCCGGAGGAGCTGACCTGGTTCAAATGGGAGGCCTACACCACCTGGCTGTCCGGCTTCGCGCTGATGGTGGTGGTGTACTATCTCGATGCCGACCTGTTCCTGGTCGACAGGTCGATTCTCGACCTCTCACCGATCCAGGCCGGGCTGTTCAGCTTCTGCAGCCTGGCGCTGGCATGGCTGCTCTATGAGGCGGCCTGCCGCACCGGGCTTGCGCAGCGCGAGCTGCCTTTTGCCATCGGCGGCTATCTGTTCCTGGTCACGCTCACTTACGCCTTCACGCACGTCCTGAGCGGGCGCGGCGCCTTCAACCAGATCGGGGCGATCATCGGCACCATCATGGTCGCCAACGTGTTCGCACTGATCATCCCGAACCAGAAGAAGATCGTGGCCAGCCTGATCGCGGGACAGGCGCCCGATCCGAAGCTCGGCAAGGCCAGCAAGGAGCGCTCGGTTCACAACAACTACCTGACCTTGCCCGTCGTCGTGCTGATGATCAGCAATCACTATCCTCTGCTCTACGCGACGCGCTTCAACTGGATCATCGTCGCGATCATTCTGGCGCTCGGCCCCGTGATCCGCCACTTCTTCAACGAACGGCACGCGGGGCGCAAATCGCCGTGGTGGGTGTGGGGTGTCGCCGCGTTGGGCGTGATCGCGATCCTCCTGCTCTCCGCCGCAGGCCCACGCGAGATCAGGACGGGCGCGCTGTCGGCACAGCCGACGCGCGCCAATGTCGAGGAGATCGTGATGTCCCGTTGCAGCATGTGCCACGCGGCAGAGCCGGTCTGGGCCGGCATCGTGACCGCGCCCAAAGGCATCTTGCTCGACGCGCCCGAGCATATCCATCGCAACATCCGCCTGATCGGCCGCGTGGCGGCGTGGTCCAATGCGATGCCGCCGGGCAACATCACCGACATGACCAGCGAGGAGCGCGCGCTCCTCGCCGCCTATATCGAGCAGGCGCAGTGACGCCATCACGCGTCGATACCGCATTTCGCGAAATGAAATTCCGCGCCTGCCCCCGATTTGAAAATGACTTGATCGCCTATCCGGCGTAGACAGGGCTAGCGGCCGCTGGCGCGGTCCGGATCCAAGTTTGCATCTGCTGCGGGGAAAGAACAGTGGCCCTCAAGAACATCATCGGTATCGACCACGCCGTCGTCATGGTTCGGGACCTCGACAAGGCCGCCGAAAACTACAGGCAGCTCGGTTTCACCCTGTCGCCGCGCGGCACCCACAGCGCGCATATGGGCACCGGCAATTACACCATCATGTTCGACCCCGACTATATGGAGCTGCTCGGCGTGCTGGTGGCGACCGAGCACAACGCACCGGCCCGCGCCTTCGTCGACAGGCACGGCGAGGGCATCGAGCGCATCGCCTTCACGGCGATCGACAGCGCGGCCGGCGCCGAGGAGATCCGTGCGCGCGGCCTGACGCCGATCGGCCCGACCGATTTCGAACGGCCGGTGACGCTGCCCGATGGCACGATCTCGGCGGCAAAATTCCGCACCTTCATGTGGCCGACCGCGGAGGCGCCCGGCGGCGTGCGCATCTTCGCCTGCCAGCACAAGACCCGCGAGACGGTGTGGATTCCTGAATTGATGAAGCACGCCAATGCGGCGAAGCGGATCAAGCAGACGCTGATCGCAACGTCCGAGCCCGCGCAGGATGCGGCGCATCTCGGCCGCCTGATCGACCGCGAACCGAAGGCGGAAGCCGACGGTGCAGTCGCCGTGCCGTCCGGCGGCGACCGCGCCGACTTCGTCTATCTGACGCTGGAGCAGCTCGGCAAACGCTATCCCGGCGTGCCGCTCACCGGTCTTTCCGCGCGCGGCGGCGCGGCCCTGGTTCTCGTCAGCGGCGATCTCGCAGCCACCGAGAAGGCGTTGGGTCCGGCTGCGTTGCGCAGCGGGGCTGCGATCTGCGTACCACCGGCCAAGGCCAACGGCACCCTGCTCGCCTTCGTTGCCGGCTCATTTTAACTAATTCTTTAACGTGCGTTTACCCGGCGGCACTAGGACTTTCGGGCCTTCCACGCCGCCCGAGGCCAAGCGCATGTTCAAAGAGGAATCGCCGATCGCCTATGACGCGCCGGCCGAACTGAAGAAGTGGCCGTCGCTGAGAGGCGAAAGACAGAAGGACCGGGGTCCGCCCTATCTCGTCTACAACGGCACGCTCGCCGACTGCGTTCGTGTGCTCATGGATAAGCCGATCAAGGGCATCTCGCTCTACGACATCATGACGAAGCCGCAAGCAGCGTTCGAGCAGACCGTGCTGTCGCCCGGCGACGCCGCCGAGATCGCGATGCGCAAGGATTTTCCCAAGGACTAGCTCGAAGCCCGCTTCGCGGCCGGTTTTCCCTGCTGCTTTAATGAGGATTCCGTCGGCGCATCGAGGAAGACGACCGGCGCGAAGGCCCGCGCCGTGCGCCTCGCATCGAGCGAGCGCTGATCCGCTACCGCAAGCAGATCCTCTCGCCGTGATGCCCCCTACTCCGCCTTGATGTTCGCGGCCGCGACGACCTCGGCAAGCTCCGTCGTCTCCTTCGCGATCTTCGCGGCGTAGTCGGCCGGGCTGAGCACGCTGACGACGCCTTGCGACTCCAGGCGCTCCTGCACCGCCGGATCCCTGGCGGCGGCGACGATCTCACGGTGCAGCGTCTCGCGGATCGGCGCGGGCACGGCCTTCGGCATGAAGAAGCCGACCCAGAACGAGATGTCGAAGCCGGGATAGCCGGCCTCCGCGACGGTCGGCACATCAGGCAGCGCCGGCAGCCGCTCGGCCGATGACACCGCGAGCGCGCGCAGCTTGCCGGCCTTCACCAGCGGCACGGCGGACAAGGGATCGAACACCGCCAAAACCTCCTGCGCGAGGATGCCGACCTCGGATGCCGCGCCGCCGCGATAGGGCACGTGGATCAGCTTGATGCCGGCCTTCTGGCTGAGCAGCTCCATGGCGAGATGGGCGAGGTTGCCGTTGCCGCCCGAGCCGTAGGCGAGCGCGCCCGGCGCGGCCTTCGCCGCCGCGACCAGATCGGCGACGGTATTGATGTTGGCCGTCTTGGGATTCTCAGGATTGACCACGAGAACCAGCGGCGCCGAGATGACGGTGGTGAGCGGCGCAAAGTCCCCTTGCGGATCGTAGCGGGCGTCCTTGAACAGCGTCTTGTTGAGCGTGATGGTGGACGAGTTGCAGGCGAGGATGGTGTAGCCGTCCGCGTCCGCGCGGGCCACGCCCTCGGCTGCGATCATGCCGTTGGCGCCGGCGCGGTTCTCGACCACGAAGGGCTGGCCGAGCTTGTTGCTCAGCCGGTCGCCGACGATGCGCGCGACCACATCGACCGGGCCGCCCGCGCTGAAGCCGACCATGATCTTGACCGGACGCGCCGGATATTTCTGCGCGAGAGCCTCGGTCGTCACGCACAATCCGGCGACAATCGCCAGCAGGCGAAGCGTTCGTTGCATTCGTTTCTCTCCCCGGACCCGCGCTGCCGCTCTTGGATGTGTCGAGACGGCGCATTCGGGAAGCATGATTAGCGGTCGCGCCGGATTTCGCAATCGCGTTCGCACGCCGGCATTCCGCCGCGCGGCACGCAAGAGCCGCATCCAAACAAAAAATGCAAAAACAACCCCATGCACAGTAGCCGGCCCCTGTCGGAACAAGGACTTGCACAGGACACGTGCTTCGGATACCGCGAACTGCAATTTGACACGTCGGGCAAAACACCGGCATGATGGCATCATCGCAACAATCGCCAGCGTCCAGGCCGCCCGCTCCACGGGCGCTCGCCGCGATCGCGCGCAAGCCTCTCATCGACATCTCGAAATTTGTAGTCGCGCGCAGCACGCGAGCGCGTCGTTCGCACGCCTGCGTCGGCAAAGGACACGACACATGACGACATCCCCAAATCGCCACACCACGCCGCCGGTTGCGGCAACCGATCGCAGCGGCCCGGCTGCGAGCCCGCGCGTCAAACTCTACAGGCGGCGCATTGCAATCGATCATCCCGACCCGAAAACCGGCGAACGGCTGCTGGCCGACGCGCTCGGTGCCGTCGACCGTGACGCGTTGCAAGGCATCCTGAAGCAATTGGTGAAGGCCAGCGTGATTGCGCAGAAGCCGGACGAGGCCAATCTCGCCTTCATGATCTCGATGATGAAGAGCATCGCGCCGAGGGACTCCATCGAGGCCATGCTGGCGGCACAGATGGTCTCCATTCACGTCCTGGCGATGCGCTGCGCCCATCGCCTCGCCTTCGCTGACGACATCCCGCGGCAGGACAGCGCGTCACGCGCGCTCGCCAAGCTGGCGCGAATCTTTCCGGCCCAGGTCGAGGCGCTCAACCGGTACCGCAACAATGGCGAGCGGGCGATCACGGTGGAGAGTCTGACGGTGCAGGATGGCGCAGGAGCCATCGCGAGCCACCCCGTCCAGCACACGGGCATGATCGTAACGGAGCAAAGCGTCGCGGACACGCCGATGGGAGCAGGATCGGTCTCGCCTCACGAAGCCGGCGAAGGCGAACATGAACTGGTCGATGCCGCACAAGGTGCCACCGCATGAGCGGCGATCACCCCCGCAACATGGCTGCGATGCTGGCGAGTCCACGCTGCGGCGCCAGGACACGCAGCGGCAGCGCCTGCCTCGCGCCGGCGGTGCACGGCAAGACCCGCTGCCGCATGCATGGCAGCGCCGCGAGATCAGGCGCACCGAAGGGAAATCAAAATGCGCGGAAGCATGGGCTATTCACGCAGGACCGGATCGCAGAACGAAGGGCGATACGGGCGTTGCTGGGCGAGACGCGGAAGCTGCTGCAGGAGCTGGGCTAGGCCGTGTGCCCATAAACCCCGCGGCGTGATGCGAAGGCTACGTCTGCGTTGCCCCAATAGCGACCAGGTTCGTGCGGCAAGGCAAGAGGTCGCGATGGGCCAGAAGGCGACATTTATTCAGATCAACTCGGGGATGCACTTGCAAAACCAAGAATCGCAACCTTAGCGCCGTTTGCCACGAGCATGAGATCGGTCAGCTCAACGGGATGCTCTAGATCGGCAGGCTCTCGCGGCCGAGCGCGAGCGGCTGATCAAGTCGGTTGAAATGATAGCGCGGAGATAGTGTGGTGGATTGTGCCTTCGGCCATCTACACGAAAAACGACTCATTCACCGAGGAGCTTGAAAAAGCCCTTCGAGAAGGAATGAAGCGGTTCGGAACGGCGTTCGAGTTTGGCGCGAAGAACCGCGCCCTCCCAACCGATCCAGAAGAACTCGGCAAGCCAGTCGCAATCTTGGTTGGAAGAGATTGCACCAGTAGCCTGGGCAGCTCTCAAGCACTTGGCAGTGCGCTGCTGCCAGTCGATGAACACATCGAACAGCTGCTGGCGAAATGATTGTGGAAGTACGCTCATCTCCTGCCCAAGATTGCCCACCAAACAGCCTCGCGCATAACGGAAGCGCTTCATGGCGGACGTAGCATCGTCGGTAAAACTTCTGAGCCTTTCGAGCGGGGAATGCTGCTCGTTCAGGAAGAAGCTGTCGAGCTTTCGCGAAAAGTAGCCAGCGTAGCTGTCGATCAGCTCCGCTCCAAATGCCTCTTTGCTCGGAAAGTAGTGGTAGAACGACCCCTTTGGCACGTCGACGCTCCGCAAGACTTCCTCGATCCCCGTCGCGGAATAGCCCTTCTCCGTCAGCATAACGACACCTGCACGGACAAGCGCGTCACGGGTCGCGCTGGTGCCGGCAAGTTCCTTAGGAGGTCGCCCGCGACGGCGGCGAGGCAGCGTCTTGCTCATGCAAATCGTAATAGACCGATCGTCTAGAAGAAGCAAACTGCCCGTGATGCGGCGTTCTGCAGGTGGCGGAAACCCTCTCACTCCATCCACCAGTTCGGTGGTAGGCCTAGGCTCCGGCTTGGCTCACTCAACGTGGCTCGGCATTCGTTGGTGCGGGCGCGAACAGGTTAGTCGACGCGGCTTCCTGAACGATCACTGCCGCGTCTTCCGGCAGCAGAAACCCACGCGCTAGCAGATCCTGGGCGGCGATCCGGATCCGGTTCACGTAATCGTCGCGGCCGTGATAGCGCTCTTCGATCGACGGGCGGGCGTCACCGGTACGCTCTCGTTCCGCTTTCGTCGCTGCGAATGGCGAGAAGGACCCGATCAGCATGCAGGTGAATGTCTGCGGCTGGTTCTGGGCGCCATTGGTGCCGGTCGGCACCGCGACATCCGGCAGCCGCACGCCGCCGAGCGCATTGCCGTCCTGATCGCGCTTTGGCACTTGTATCACTGCGGCGGAAAGCCGAGTCGGGGCGCGCAGCGCAGGTGGCTCGCCGCCCGCGGCTTCAAGCGACATCAGCTCGCTGGCGGGCGGCTTGGTGCCGCGGCTTACCCAGGCATCAAGGTGCAGCAGGAGGGCCCGCGACAGCGGCGACCAATCGAGGCGGCCTGGCGTCAGTGTGCAGGCCGGTGCCTTGGGGGCGGGTATATGCGGGCCTCCCGCGATATCGTACATCCGCACATTGGCGGGCAGTGGCTGATCCGCGGTTCCGGACGCGCCCGTGCGGCCAAGCGAAGCGCGCAGCGAATAGTAGTCCGTGGTGGAGCTCACGAGTATCATCCTCGGAGGCACCTCGCCGCGCGCCTCGACCTTGGCCGTGATCTCCCCGATCGTGAGCGGTCCGTCATTCACGCCGGGAAAATCCGGGTTGTCGAATGTTGGAGCCCCCTCGGCGCTCGACATTGGTCCAAGGCCCGTCTGCAGGATCGGTAGAAGGCCAGCGGCCGAGACGAACACATGCATTCCGTCGAAGACGCGCCGGTTGCCCATCATGTTGAAGCCGTTCAGGAGAAAGGTCTTCAGGAATCGTCCATCCTGCGACCTGCCGCTCGCGAGCACGCGGTTGATCGCTCCCTTGAGCGGGTTGGGCGTTCCACCCTTGTCAGAAGCTGCATGCGCGAAGAAATCCGCGGCATCGCGGACGATCGCAAAGCCCACTCCCTCGACGAACCGTGTCTTGCCATCGGCGTCAGCGAACGAAGGCAGGTCCGCACTCTGTCCAAGCTCCCAAAATACCTCCGCAACCGCGAAACCATGGTCTTGAAGAAAGCCGGTGCCCTGCTCCAGCGTGCCCGGGAGAAACCGCACGTCGCGTGGCGAGTTGTAGATCGCCTCGGCCCAGACTTGCCCGCGGTTGGGTACGTCTACCAGCAACGCGCCGTTTTCCCCGCGCGGAGCCGCCGGCATCATGAGAATGACCTTCGCCGCGTAGTCGACGCGCCCGCGTTCATTGCGCGGCGCCTTGTTGATCCCAGGGATGGCTTCTTGCGGCGATAGGTCGCCGCGGATCTTGCCCTGCCAGATCACATAGTCGCCGGCGCGAAATGTGCCGTAAGGCTGCTTCGACGTGAACTCGATCCGGGTAACTTCTGCGCTCACTGGCCGCGCCGTAGAGATCAGGCTGAACAAGCAAAACAAGAACATCACAATTCGCCCGTTTCGACGGTGCGGCATGAGAATTCTCCATAGGGGATAGCGGCTGGTTTCGAGCATTTTTTGATCACGACACGCCGTATCAGAACGGACATGATGGACCGGCAACTTTTTCACCGGTCCATCGCCTATGGCGAAGGCCTTCTCACTCCATCCAATAGTCGATGTCCGTCTGATTTGCATTGGTGCCGGCCTTCGGCTCGGACGGGCCATGACTGCTGATGATGCCACGCATTCTGGCGAGGCTACCCGTGCCACCGGTAATGACGCCCGATGTCATGTTCGTAAGTTTCCCATCTCCACTGCTTTGAGCGACCAGAGATGTCCTGACAAAAAACTTCTCCCCGTTCTCCAGTATCCAAACGTTGTAGATGAGAGCCGGACCGTTGTTGTCGATGTAGTCCGACATGCCGCGTGTCCACTGCTCCTTCAACCTCGATCCGTTGATAAGGGGGGCATCGTCACCATAGGTCCGCCGAATTTCGAAGAGCCGAGCTTGATGTCCCGGAATGTCGCCAACGTCGATGACGTGTTGTTGGGTGTATACCGTCTGAGTTGCCGGCGTATCATAGCTGACGTGGTGCTTTTGCTGCGCAATGGCCACCGGCGCGGTTAGAGCCATTGCGAGAGTGATCATCATTCCAAGCGCGATACTGCGAAACATGCGTGACCTCTCATGCTGAAATCCACCCAACCATGAAGATATGGTCGGACGATGTTTGTTGAAGATTCCCTCATCAACCAGTCAGCGCTCGGTAGCGACCGAGCCCAACCAAAGGTGATTTCACCGCGCTTTTCCGAGGTGCCATAAATTAGACCGATCGTCTAGTATTCGGCTTGGCTGCAAGCGATTTCGCCCATCAATCTTTTTTGACAGCGCTTTGTCGGACAAGGCCGGCGGAGCGCTCCATTCGCGCCGCGCAGAGGGCTGCGCGGGGTCAAATCGGTTCGCTGCGGGTGGGCTTTACCAACTCGGCACCATTTAATCCCGTTGTTACCTCGACAATCCGATCGTTTCGCCGAGCTTATCCCGATGTGGATCTGACGCTGGAGGAAGCAAGCACATCCCGCCTCCTTGCGGACCTTCGGGAAGGAGAGCGGGACGCGGTGTTCCTGCGCCCCGATGAGGGCGAGGACGATCTACAGTTTCGGCGTCTCTCCAACGAGCCGATGCTCGTCGTATTGCCCGCAAGCCATCCGGTGGCGAAGTCGACTGAAATCGATCTTATCAGGCTGAAGGGGGATCCGCTCATTCTGACGCCGCGCGGATCGGCCTGGGTTGACACAGTCATCGCGGCCTGTCGGCGGGCGGGCTTCGAGCCGACCCTCGGGCAGTCCGCGCCGCAGATCAGCTCTGTCGTCAGCCTGGTGGCGGCTGAGCTTGGCTTTTCGCTCGTGCCGGCGTCAATGCGCCAGCTTCATGTAACCGGCGTCACCTATCGTGAGGTCAAAGGGATCGCTCCAATCGTGCGCTTGGCTCTGGCGTTCCGGCGTGGCGAGACCTCGAAGATCGTCCGCAACTTCATTGCCCAGGCGGTGGCGTGAAGCAGGGGGAGACTGTCAGACGGAAGCTGAAATGCTGATCGTCAAACGGTCCGACAATCACGAAAATCAGGTACAACCAGTCCGAATTTGCGCATGGTTAGCCGCCGCGCGTTGGCCATGCATACATGAGCCAGATCGCCGCGCTCGCCGTCGTCGGCGCGGATGTCAAACAGTCATTCTGCCGCAAAGACCCTTGATTTCTTCGGGTCCAGCTTTTCGACGACGTCCAGATCGCCGTCGTCGACAACGTCCTCTTCCTGAGGATCGCTTCCTGCGTGTGGTTTCGGACTGAACCATTGCGAGACACGGTCCAGATAAAGATAGACAACCGGCGTGGTGAAGAGCGTCAGGACCTGGCTGACCAAGAGACCGCCGACCATGGCGTAGCCGAGCGGTTGACGCAGCTCCGAGCCGGTGCCGTGGCCGAGCATCAGCGGCACGCCGCCGAGCACCGCCGCCATCGTGGTCATCAGAATCGGACGGAAGCGCAGCAGGCATGCCCTTCGAATGGCCTCAACCGGCGACAGGCCCTGATCCCGCTCCGCAGCGATCGCGAAGTCGACCAGCATGATGCCGTTCTTCTTGACGATGCCGATCAGCAGGACGAGGCCGATCAACCCGATCAGGCTGAAGTCGAAATGGAAGATGAGGAGCGTCGCCAGAGCGCCGACACCGGCCGACGGCAGGGTCGACAGAATCGTCAAGGGGTGAATGTAGCTCTCGTAGAGCACGCCGAGAATGAGATAGACCACGATCAGCGCCGCCACGATTAGCAAAGGCACGGAGGAGAGAGACTCCTGGAACGCCTTCGCCGTGCCTGCGAAAGTCGAGGTGATCGCGGCCGGCACGTTCATCTGCTGTTCCATCGCGTCGATCGCCTGCGTCGCCTGGCCGAGCGCGACGTTGGGCGCGAGGTTGAAGGAGATCGTCACCGCGGGAAACTGGCCCTGATGGTTGATGGCCAGAGGCCGGACCGGAGCCGTGGTCCACTTGGTGAACGCCGACAGCGGCACCTCGCCTCCCGTCGTCGGGGAACGGAGGTAGATCTGCTCCAGCGTGGACGGATTCTTCTGCAGCGAGGGCAGCACCTCGAGGACGACATAGTAGGTGGACAATTGGGTGAAATATGTCGCGATCTCCCGCTGCCCGAATGCGTCATACAGGGTCGCGTCGATCACGTCGGGCGTGATCCCGAAACGCGCGGCCTGATTGCGGTCGATCGACAGCGTCAGCGTGGTGCCCGACGTCTGCTGGTCGGACGCGACGTCGCGAAGCTCGGGCATCTCCTTCATCTTCGCGAGCAGCTTCGGGGCCCATGTGTTGAGCTGGTCCATGTCGGTCGACTGCAGCGTGAACTGAAATTGCGTACGGGACGCCCGGCCGCCGACACGTACGTCCTGCGCCGACTGGAGATAGAGCCGCGCGCCCTGGACCTTCGCCGTCTGGACCTGCAGACGACGGATGACCTGGTCGGCCGAGTCGGTACGTTCATCCCGCGGCTTCAACGTAATGTACATCGTGCCGTCATTGAGCGTGTTGCCGCTTCCGCCCATCCGCATCGCCATGTGGTCGATCGCGGGGTCCTTGAGCACGATCGCGCCGATCTCCTGCATGTGCTTCGCCATATCGGCGATCGACACGTCCTGCGACGTTTCGACGATTCCGGTGATCAGCCCGGTATCCTGCTGCGGAAAGAACCCTTTGGGGATGATCACGAAGAGATAGACCGTCAGCGCGATCGTCGCGAAGAACACCATCAAGGTGATGAACCGGAAACGCAGCACGAGGTCGAGGCCTCGCTCGTAGCCGTTCACGAGGGCCTGGAACATCCGCTCGCTGAGCATATAGAGCCTGCCGTGATGCTCCTCGTCGTGCGATTTGAGGAAGCGCGACGCCATCATCGGCGTCAACGTCAGGGATACCAGGGCCGACACGGCGATCGTCATCGCGAGCGTCACCGAAAATTCGCGGAACAGGCGGCCGATAATCCCGCTCATCAGTAATAGCGGAATCAAGACCGCGATCAGCGAAACGGAGATCGAGATGATCGTGAAGCCGATTTCGCTGGCGCCTTTGAGCGCGGCGGCCATCGGCGTCTCGCCCTCCTCGATGTAGCGGGTGATGTTCTCCAGCATCACGATGGCATCGTCGACCACGAAGCCGACCGCGATGGTGAGCGCCATCAGTGACAGATTATCGAGGCTGTAGCCGGCTATCCACATCAGCGCGCAGGCGCCCAGCAACGCAAGCGGCACCGTGATCGACGGAATAATGGTGGCCCAGACGCTGCGCAGGAAGACGAAGATCACCATCACGACGAGGCCGATCGTCAGCAGCAGCGTGAACTGCACGTCCTTCACCGCCGCGCGGATCGTCTGCGTGCGGTCCGACAGCACCGAGACCTTGATGGCCGGCGAAATGCCGGCCTGCAGATGCGGCAGCTGCTTCATGACGCTGTCGACGGTGTCGATGACGTTGGCGCCGGGCTGCTTGAAGATGACCAGGAACACGCCGGGCTTGCCATCGACCCAGCCGTATTGGGTATTGTCCAGCGGCGCACTGACGGCATGGCCGATGTCGCCGACACGGACGGGACTGCCGTTCCGATAGGCGATGACGATGTCGTTCCAGGCCTCGGCCTTGGTGAACTGGTCGTTGGCATAGACGGTGTAGGTGCGGGTGTCGCCGTTGAGGGTTCCCTTGGGATTGTTGACGGTGATCACCGAGAGCGGGGTGCGCACGTCCTCCAGCGACAGGCCCTTGGCGACCAGCTTGGCGGGATCGATCTGGACACGGATCGACGGCGCCTGCTGCCCACCGACGCTGACCTGGCCGACACCGCTGATATGGCTGATCGCCTGCGCGAGCTTGGTGTAGGTCTCGTCGGACACCTGCGTCATCGGCAGCGTCGTCGAGGTGGCGCCGAGCGTGAGAATGGGTGAGTCGGCCGGATTGACCTTTCTGTAGGTCGGCGGGGTCGGCATGTTCTTGGGCAATTGCCCGCTCGCGGCATTGATGGCGGCGAGCACGTCGGAGCCGGCGCCATCGATGTTGCGCGAGAGATCGAACTGCAGAACGATCTGGGTCGAGCTGGTCTGGCTCTGCGACGTCATCTCCGAGACGCCGGGAATGAGCGCAAATTGCGATTCGAGCGGTTGCGCCACCGAAGAAGCCATCGTTTCCGGATCCGCGCCGGGAAGGTTGGCGGAGACCTGGATGGTGGGGAAGTCGACTTCCGGCAGCGGCGCCACCGGCAATTGCGGGTAGGCGATGATCCCGACGAAGACGATGCCGACCATCAGCAGCGACGTCGCGATGGGGAGGCGAATGAAGGGAGCCGAGATACCGCCAGCCATGTCAGTCAGCCGATCCGGTCTTGACCTGGGTGGCAGTGGCGCTCGCATCCGCCGTCGGCGCGGCCTGCGGCTTGTCGTCGACCAGCGCGCCATCGAACAGGCGCGACTGCCCGGCCACCACGATCCTGTCTCCGACGTTCAGGCCTTCGGAGATCACGGCATTCGCGTCGCCGCTCTGGCTGACCTTGATCGGCCTCGCGCTGACCTTGCCATTGTCGCCGATCACGTAGGCGAACAGACCCGACGGCCCGTGTTGCACGCCATCCTGCGGCACGACGATGACGTCCTTGCGCGTGTCGATCAGCATCCGCGTGGTGACCGACAGGCCGGGCCACAGCGCATTGTCCTTGTTGTCGAAGCGCGCTTTCAGGCTGATGGTCCCGGTGGCCTGGTTCACCGAATTGTCCATGACCACGAGCCTGCCTTGCGACAGTGTCCTGGTTCCGTCCGAGGTCAGCGCCTCGACGGGCACCTCACCGGCGTCAAAGGCCTTGTCGATGGCCTGCAATTGCTCTTCAGGCTCCGTGAACTGCACGGCGATCGGCTGAAGCTGGGCGATGGTGACGATCCCCGTCGTATCCGCGGCATGCACGATGTTGCCGGGGTCAACCAGCCGGAAACCCGTTCGTCCGCTGATCGGCGCCTTGATCGAGGTGTAGCCGAGATTGGTCTGCGCATTGTCGATGGCGGCCTCGTCGCCCTTCACCTGCGCGATCATCTGATCGACCAGGGCCTGCTGGGTATCGAGATTTTGCTGGGTCTCGAATTGCTGCTTCGCGAGCTTCTGAAAGCGCTCCAGGTTCAACCGGTCGTTCCTCAGATTGGCCTCGTCCTGGGCCTTCTTCGCCACCGCCTGCTCGAGAGCCGCGGTAAAGGGGCGTTGATCGATCTCCAGAAGTGGATCGCCCTCCTTCACCATCTGCCCCTGTTTGAAGAACACCTTGATGATCTGACCGTCGACGCGGCTCTTGACCGTCACCGTCTTGAACGGCGAGACGACTCCGAGACCGTAGGCGCGCACGGGAAAGTCGGCCTTCTTCACTACGAACGAGGTGACGGGAATCTTCGCCGCGGCCTGACTGGCAGCGCTTTGGGCGGCCGCTGCGGCTGGCTTGACGCCCCCGAGGAGCTCATACCAAACGCCATACGCCACCGCGGCTATTGCAAGGATTCCAAACAGCGCAACGCTGAGCTTCGGTCGCGTTGACAAATTGATGGCCCTCTAACTGTTTGTACCTGCCTACGGGTGACCCGACTGATTGCAGGTGAAACCGCCGCCTCGGATTGGAAGTATCGCGGACAAAACCCCAGCGTCAAAATGACGATCGCGTGCGAAAATCTGTACAAATTTTCATCTTCGCTCGCTACAAAACGCAGTCGCGCAATCAAAGCGTCCAACGAAGGACAGGCAGAAACAAACAGAAACGAAATGGAGAGACGTGAGAGGTCACCGCGGCATCACGCTGAATTGCGCCGGTGCTCGCGAATTTCAGGATCGCTCACCTCAAGTCAGGCCTTATCATTGAAGTTCAGCAAGCGCTGCTTGATGGGAACGAGGCGCGAGATGAAGGCTGATCAACCGAACCCTCGGGGAAATGTCGTACCGTTTCGGACGCGATCAGGAAGCGGCAGAGATCCGGTTGATCACGCACGATCCGGCAACATTTTGCGGATGCTCGACCTCTCGAAGTTCGAACACCATCGCCCCGCTGTCGAGAACCGCCCCAGCATGCGTTCCAACATCGCGGCAATGGTTCTGCTCGGGCTTCTCGTATTCATTGCAACAGAGGACTTTTCCAGGCTCGAGCAATCGAACCTTTGCTTCGATAAATCGGAATGCAGGAATTGAACAGCGCTCGTCATCAACTGACGGCGTAACGACGAATCGCAGTTTCAGCGGCAGGCGTGTCGGCCAACCGGCGTTCGCACGGATGTCAGCGATGTCCGGCTTGCCTTCAACGAGGAACGAAGGTCCGGAAGACCCCATTGGCACCGTCCCGCCAATCGTGTAACCCGGCCGAAACCCTCGCCGGGACGGGACGCTGATGAGTGCGGTTGCCACTGATAACGCGGGAGATGGCACCCGCGCGCTGATCTTTGCGCTGCTTGCGCTCGCCTGCGGGCACATGCTCTCGACCTTGCTGCGCACGATTCCCGCCGTCAGCCTCGACCTGATGGCGGCGGATTTCCACATGGAGCCGCAGGCGCTGGCGAGCCTCACCTCGGTCTATCCCTTTGCCTTTGCCGCCGCGCAGATTCCGGTCGGCGCTGCCATGGATCGCTTCGGCGTCCGGCCGGTGTCGCTGAGTCTGCTTATGGGAACCGTGATCGGCGCCATCGCGTCGGGATTCGCGACGGGGCCGGAAAGTTTTGCGGTCGGGCAGGTGATGCTCGGCATCGCGACATCAGGCATGCTGATGTGCCCGATGACGCTGGCAGCCAAGCAATTGTCGGCGGCGCGGTTCGGGCTGTGGTCCGGCGCGATCCTCTCGATCGGCAATATCGGCATGCTGCTGTCGTCGAGCCCGCTCGCCTTCGTGGTCGATCATTACGGCTGGCGCGCCGGATTCTGGATCTCGGCGCTCGGTGGCGTCCTCGTCGCGCTCGCGGTGTTCTTGCTGGTGCCGAGGCAGCCGGCCGAGCACAAGGACGAGTCCTCGCCGCTATCGCAGATGATCGAGGTGCTCAGGCTGGGGCTCTCGCGCCCCCTGCGTGGCCTGATCGCGCTGGCGCTGGTGTCGCTTGCGACCTCGCTGGTGCTGCGCGGCCTGTGGGGCGGACCTTGGCTGATGGAGATCAAGGGACTGACGCGGGTCGAGGCCGGCAACCAGCTCGGCGCGTTCACGCTGGCGATGATCGCAGGTCCCCTGTGCATCGGCATGATCGACCGCAGGCTCAGTCGCCGCCGCGAGCTGGTGGCGGGCACGCATATGGTCGGCGCGCTGCTGCTGGCGCTGATGGCGCTGGGGGCGCCGCATTATGCAGTCTCGATCCTGTTCGGCGTGCCCGTGATGCCGCCGCAATATGACCTCGTGCTGTTCGTGCTTATCGGCCTTGCGACCTCCGCCCAGCCGCTGCTGTTCGGCATGTCGCGGCAGCTGGTCGATGCGCAAACCGCGGGCAAGGCGCTCGCGGCGATCAACCTCGCCTTCTTCCTCGGCGCCGCCCTGATGCAGTCGATGACGGGCGCGGTGGCGGCATTCGCGGGGCTGCCGGCGGTGCTGCTGTTCATGGCGGCGGCGCTACTTCTGGGCGCGCTGATCTTCCTGGCCTATACGCGGACTGCGTAAAGCAGCCTCGCACAACAGCGTGGCCGCAGGGGATGCTCCAGACTCTTCCTGTCGCGTCAGCCTCTGTGAAAAGTCGCAACCTGCAGTGGCCGTTATTTCCACTGTGACCCGGTGGTTACAGCCGCCGCATGACTCGCCGGATATTGTGACCGGATCGCGAAGTCGGACAACTCACCAGATGAAGTCGCTGGCCTGTGCGATGCCGACACGCACGATGCGCCTCAGGCGCCATTGCCGTTAGTTGAAGGAAGATCCTCGCATGACCACCAAAACCCTTTTCAGCGCCATTGCGCTGGCCGTTTCGACGTTGACCTCGGCCATGGCGGCGGACGTGTCGATGCCGTACAAGGCGGCGCCTGCGGCCCCGGCCTTCTCCTGGACCGGTTGCTATGTCGGCGGCAATGGCGGCGGCGGCCGCGGGGTCAACGAGCAGCAGCCCATCGTCGGGCAAGCATTCACCGCCAATCACAACAGCGGCTGGCTCGCCGGTGTGCAGGGCGGCTGCGACTATCAGGTCGGCTCCCTGGTGGTCGGCCTCGAAGGCCAGTTCGATTGGGCCGACATGAAGGACACCAGCACGACACTGATTCCGGGCGGCGCCGCCGGCTTCCTGCTGACGACCCAGCTCGATCGCGTCGCCACCGCGACCGGCCGCATCGGCTACGCCTTCGATCGCGTGCTGTTTTACGCCAAGGGCGGCGCCGCCTTCGCCCGCTTCAATTATCAGATGACGCAGACCGATTTCGCCGCCTTCTCGGTTGATTTCAAGGGGTCGCGCGATGTGACGGGATTCGTCGTCGGCGCCGGCCTCGAATATGCGCTGCTGCCAAACCTGTCGTTGAAGGCCGAATACAATTATTTCGACTTTGGAACGAACGGCTACACCCTGAACTGCACCAGCAATCCCGGATGTGCTACTCCCTTCTTCCCGGCCACCGTCCGGCAGAACATGCAAACCGTCATGCTGGGCGTGAATTGGCGATTCAATTCTGCCCTCACCCCGCTCGTCGCGCGATACTGATTGCTGTGCCAAAGGCGGCGCGTCGTGTTCGACGCGCCGCCGCAAGCAGCCCCCGTGGCTTTGATGCGGTCGTCCCTGCCCCGCCCTAAATTCACCGGACTGTCCGAGAGGCCTTGCGAAACACGGCGCAGCGAAGGATGCTGTCGCGTACCGTGCATCAAAGGACCATCTCATGCCTGTCGACACCAAAGCCGCCACCGACCGCCTCATGCGCTTCCTCTCCGTCGAGGGCGTCACCGGACAGGAGGCGGCGATCGGGCGTGAGCTCACCGCCGCGCTGAAGGAGAGCGGCGTGCCGGCCAAGGCGATCCGGCTCGACGACGCCAACACCCGCATTCCCGTGCCGACCGAGACCGGCAACCTCATCGTCGACCTGCCCGGCCGCGGCGCGCTGCACAACCAGCCGCGCATCATGTTCATGACCCACATGGACACCGTGCCGCTCTGCGCCGGCGCCAAGCCGAAGAAATCCGGCCGCAAGATCGTCAACGAGGCCAAGACCGCGCTCGGCGGCGACAACCGCTGCGGCTGCGGCGTGCTGGTGACGCTCGCCGCCGAGCTCGCCAAGCAGAAGCTCGATCATCCCCCGATCACGCTGCTGTTCTGCGTGCGCGAGGAGAGCGGGCTCTATGGCGCACGCCACGTCAAGCTCGACGAGCTCGGCTCGCCGGCGATGGCCTTCAACTATGACGGCGGCTCGGCCTCCAACGTCATCATCGGCGCCGTCGGCGCGGACCGCTGGAATGTCGAGATCTTCGGCCGCGCCTCGCATGCGGGCGTCGCACCGGAGCGCGGCATCTCCTCGACCATGATCATGGCGCTCGCGCTCGCGGACGTGAAGGCCGGCGGCTGGTTCGGCAAGGTCGTGAAGGGCAAGAGCCAAGGCACCAGCAATGTCGGCCCCGTCACCGGCGGCGAGGGCCGCCCGGCGGGCGATGCCACCAACGTCGTCACCGACTACGTCCATGTGCGCGGCGAGAGCCGCAGCCACGACGGAAAGTTCTTCAAGGAGATCACCAAGGCCTACAAGGCCGCGTTCGAGAAGGCCGCCAAGAAGGTGACGAACGCGCAGGGCAAATCCGGCAAGGTCAAGTTCAAGGCCGAGACCGACTATTTTCCGTTCCGCATGAAGGACAATCTCCCCGTCGTCAAACGCGCGGTCGAGGCGGTGTCCGCGGTCGGCGGCACCCCGAACGTCCGCACCGCCAATGGCGGCCTCGATGCCAACTGGATGGTCCGCCACGGCGTTCCCACCGTGACCTTCGGCGCCGGCCAGAACGAGGCGCACACGATCGACGAATGGATCAACCTCGACGAATACGATCGTGCCTGCGCGCTGGCCGTGCAGCTCGCGACGATGCGGTGAGGCGCGTCGCGCGTGAGCTCAGAGAGATCATTTGTCGCCAATGACGGCACCGTCATTGGATATCGGCAACTGGGCTCAGGCCCCGGACTGGTGCTGCTCCATGGCGCGCTGCAGAGCGCAGCGAGCTTTACTGACCTTGGCGCAGCGCTGGCCAACCGCTTCACCGTTCTCATCCCGGACCGCCGCGGTCGTGGTCTGAGCGGACCGTTCCGGCCCGACCACTGCATGGCGACCGAGATCGATGATCTCGGCCGGCTTCTCGCCGAGACGGGCGCACGAAATGTGTTTGCATTGAGCGCCGGGGCCTTGGTTGCCATGCACACCGCGCTCGCCAATCCGGCGATCGCGCGCCTCACGCTTTACGAGCCGCCGCTCGAATTCGGCGGGGTCCAGCCGCGCTACTGGGCCGCTGGCTATGAGGCGGCCCTGGCGAAGGGGGATCTGCCGGGCGCCCTTGTTGCCGTGCTCAAAGGCACCGGCGACAACGAGATCATGACAAGGCTCCCTGCGCCTGTCCTTAAATCGTTCTTCGCCATGATGATGCGGCTCCGTCCCAACGCGGCCGTTGGCAACGGGCCGCCTCTGGCCACGCTCATCCCCACAGTCCACTACGACATCGAGCTGATTGCGGAGAAAGCCGGCGATCTTGACCGCTTCAGGAGCTTGAGCACGGAAACGCTGCTGCTTGGCGGCGATCGGAGCCAGGGCTATCTCGCCACCGCTCTCGATGCTCTCGCCGCGATCCTGCCGAACGCGACGCGCGTTGAATTCAAGGGCGCCGGACACATCGCGGCAGACAACGAAGGCGACCCGATTCGCGTTGCGGCGGAGCTGCGTCGTTTCTTCGCATGAAGTCGTCCGCAGGATGGGGAGAGTGCAGCGAAACCCATCGCCGCGGTAACGAAGATGATGGGTTTCGCTTCGCTCTACCCATCCTACAGAACTGCCCTGCATCGCCCGCGGTTGCCCGCCGATGCCTGCCGGCCTAGCCTGCAAGGAAAAGCAGGAAGGAAACATGGCACGCATCTCGACAATCGAGACCGGGTTCTACCGGATCCCCCTCCCCGTCACGCTGTCGGACTCAACGCATGGCGAGATCGCGGCGTTCGAGCTGATCACCTGCCGCATCCGCGATGCCGACGGCGCCGAAGGCGTCGGTTACACCTACACGGTCGGGCGCAATGGCGGGGCGACTGCCGACATCCTCAAACGCGAGATCCCGCCGCTGGTCGAAGGACGCGAGGCCGACGACACCGAGGCGATCTGGCATCACGTCTGGTGGGGCCTGCATTATGGCGGGCGCGGCGGACCGGCGGTGCTGGCGCTGTCCGCGCTCGACATCGCGTTGTGGGACCTGAAGGCGCGGCGCGCGAAATTGCCGCTGTTCCGCCTGCTCGGCGGCTTCGATGCGCACGTGCCCTGCTATGCCGGCGGCATCGACCTCGATCTCTCCGTCGAGGCGCTGCTCGCGCAGACCGACGGCAATCTCGCCAAGGGCTTTCGCGCCATCAAGATGAAGGTCGGCCGGCCCGATCTCAAATCCGACGTCGCGCGCGTCGCGGCCATGCGCAAACATCTCGGCGACGGTTTTCCGCTGATGGCGGACGCCAACATGAAATGGACGGTGGAGGACGCGATCCGCGCCGCCCGCGCCTTCGTCCCCTACGACCTCACCTGGCTCGAGGAGCCTGTTATCCCCGACGACGTCGCGGGCCATGCCCGCATCATGCAGGCCGGCGGCGTGCCGATCGCGGCCGGCGAGAATTTGCGCTCGCTGTGGGAGTTCAAGAACTACATCGTCGCGGGCGCGGTGTCCTATCCCGAGCCTGACGTCACCAATTGCGGCGGCGTGAGTGCGTTCATGAAGATCGCGCGGCTGGCGGAGGCGTTCAATCTCCCGGTCACCAGCCACGGCGCGCACGACATCACGGTCCATTTGCTCGCGGCCTGCCCGAACCGCTCGTATCTGGAAGCGCATGGATTCGGGCTGGACAAGTATATCGAGCACCCGCTGGTGCTCGAGGACGGCAAGGCGCTGGCGCCGGACCGTCCGGGCCATGGCATCAGCTTCGACTGGAAAGGGCTGGCGAAGCTCTCGCCGTAGGGCAATTCGTCATGGCCGAAGCAAGACGTGGATGGCCGGGTCATAGGCGAGCGGAAGCGACGCCGTCCTTCGGACGGCTATGGCGAGCGGAAGCGACGCCGTCCTTCGGACGGCTATGCCCGGCCATGACGATGTTGCTGCACGCGAGACACTCGCAGGCGCTTGACGGGTCGGCTCAATATTCGGCTATGCTGACATTAGCCGGCCCTCCTTACGAAAGATCCCCGCCTTGCCCCCCGAGCTGCACCAGAAACTGACCCAGTGGCGCCGGCATCTGCATGCGCACCCGGAACTGGGCCTCCACGAGAAGGCCACCTCGGCCTTCGTGCAGGAGAAGCTCACCGAGCTCGGCATTCCCTTCGAAGCGGGCATCGGCGGCCACGGCGTCGTTGCGACGCTGACGCGAGGGGCGGCGCAGGGCCGCGTCGGCCTGCGCGCCGACATGGATGCGCTGCCGATCACCGAGGACACCGGCCTGCCCTACGCCTCGACGACATCAGGCGTGATGCATGCCTGCGGTCATGACGGGCACACCGCCTCGCTGCTCGGCGCGGCCGCGCTGCTGGTGGCCGACACCGGCTGGAGCGGCACCGTCGACTTCATCTTCCAGCCGGCCGAGGAAGGCCTTGGCGGCGCGCGCGCGATGGTCGGGGCGGGCCTGTTCGACCGCTTTCCGATGACGCGGGTGTTCGGCTTCCACAACTGGCCGGGGCTCGCAGCCGGCACCATCGCGGTCCATGACGGCGTCGTGATGGCCTCCGGCGGACGCGTCAGCATCACGATCGACGGCCATGCCGGACATGCCGGCATGCCGCATCTGACCCGCGATCCCGTCATGGCGGCGGGACACCTGATCGTGGCGCTGCAATCGGTCGTGTCGCGCAGCATCGATCCGCTCGACACCGCCGTGCTCTCGCTGTGTACGCTCGAAGGCGGCACGGCGCGCAACCAGATCGCGGGACGCGTCACCATCGGCGGCACGTTGCGGTATCATCGCGACGCGGTGAAGGACGTCATCCTGGCGCGGATCGGAGAGGTCTGCGCAGGCATTGCAACGACCTTCGGCGTCAAGGTCACGCCCGAAATCGTCATGGGCGTCGGCGTGGTGGTCAACACGCCTGCCGAGGCGGGCCTGGCGCGCCTTGCCGCGGAGAGGGTGCAGACCGAGGTGCGACGCGATCTCGCGCCGAGCATGGCCGGCGAGGATTTCGCCTTCTTCCTCAAGCAGTGCCCCGGCGCCTTCGCCTGGATCGGCAACGGTGAATTGCGCGACGGCGCCGAGCTGCACGGCCCGCGCTACGATTTCAACGACGCGATTTTGCCGGTCGCGTCCAGCTGGATGGCCGAGGTCGCCAAGGTGGCGCTGAAGTCGAACTGACCCCGGAACGGCAGGACCTCGAATTCCCTGCGCATGACGTCGGCCGTGCGCCGACCGTCCCGCCGCACTGTCCCACCGACACTTTTTCTTTGGCCTGCAACCCTTTGAACATGCAGCGGCGATGACTGCCCGACCGGGCGCGTTGCAGCACCGCACCGCTGCGCGCGCTTGACGCGGGACGTGCGGGCAGGAATAATGAAATTAAAGAACAATTGTTCGCATTCCGAACAAATTGCAGCGGGACCAAGCGGGCTCAGAACACCGCATCCGCACCACCAGAGGAAACGTCATCGATGCAAGCCATCCTCAATGGCGACAGCACGCTCATCGTCGCGATGATCGTCGCCTACATCGCCTTCACGTCCTGGCTCACGTTCAGGCTGCGCAGCAGGACCAGCGATCAGTTCATGACGGGCGCACGCGCGATGCCGGCGGTGGTCGTCGGCGTGCTGATGATGTCCGAATTCGTCGGCGCCAAATCGACCGTCGGCACGGCGCAGGAAGCGTTTCAGTCGGGCATAGCGGCGGGGTGGGCCGTGCTCGGCGCCTCGATCGGCTTCCTGCTGTTCGGGTTCCTGATGGTGAAGAAGCTCTACAGTTCCGGCGAATACACCATCTCGGCGGCGATCGCGCAGAAATACGGCAAGTCGACCATGCTCACGGTGTCGGTGATCATGATCTACGCGCTGCTGCTCGTGAACGTCGGCAACTATGTGAGCGGCGCGGCCGCAATCGCCACCGCACTGCATGTCAGCATGCCTGTTGCGATGTGCATCATCGCCGTGGTCAGCACCTTCTACTACGTGTTCGGCGGGCTGAAGGGCGTCGCCTGGGTGACGATCCTGCACAGCGCCATCAAGGTCGTCGGTATCGTCATCATATTCTCGGTTGCGATGTCGCTGACCGGCGGCATCGCGCCGATCCAGACCAAGCTACCCGCCTATTACTTCAGCTGGGACGGCAAGATCGGCTTTGCGACCATCTTCGCCTGGACCTTCGGCACCGTCGGCGCGATCTTCTCGACCCAGTTCATCGTGCAGGCGATCTCCTCGACGCCGAGCGCCGACGACGCGCGCAGGGCCACCTTCTATGCGGCGGCGTTCTGCCTGCCGCTCGGATTCCTGCTCGCCTTGATCGGCGTCGCCGCGAAATTCCTCTATCCCGACATGAACAGCCTCTACGCGCTGCCGGTGTTTTTGGAGAAGATGCCCCCGCTGGCCTCGGCTTTCGTGACGACCTCGCTCGTCGCCTCGATCTTCGTCAGCGTCTGCACGGTAGCGCTCGCGATCGCCTCGCTGGTGGTCCGCGACTTCTACGTCCCCTACTGGAAACCGACGCCCGAGCGGGAGCTGAAGATGACCCGCCTGTTCTCGGTGGCGATCGGCATCGCACCGCTGGTCTTCGTCTTCTTCATCCCGGAAATCCTCAAGCTGTCGTTCTTCACGCGCGCGCTGCGCCTGTCGATCACCATCATCGCGATGATGGGATTCTATCTGCCGCTGTTTGCCAGCAATCGCGGCGCCACCGCGGGCCTGATCGGCGCCGCGATCTCGACCACGGCCTGGTACATGCTCGGAAACCCCTTCGGCATCGACAACATGTATGTCGCGGCTGCGACACCGCTGGTGGTGATGGCGGTCGAGCGCCTGGTGATGGGCCGCGCTCCGGCCGCCGCCACGACGCCGCAGCCAAATGCATTGATGGAAAGGACTTCGACATGATCATCGATACCGAGATCGTGACCACCGACATCGGGACCGCCGCCGACGGCGTCGTTCGCCCCGCCGCCGGCGATCCCGACCGGTCCGACGCTTTCATTCCCTCGCCTTGCGTGCAGAACCACGCCGCCAATCTGATGCCGCTCGCGAACGGCGATCTGGCTTGCGTCTGGTTCGGCGGCACGCAGGAGGGCATGTCGGACATCTCGGTCTATTTTTCGCGCCTGCCCCGCGGGGCGACGCAGTGGTCTCCGGCCGAAAAGCTGTCCGACGACAAGGGACGTTCGGAGCAGAACCCGGTGCTGTTTCCAGCACCTGACGGCACGCTGTGGCTGATGTGGACGGCGCAGCTGGCGGGCAACCAGGACACCGCGCTGATCCGCCGCCGCCTCTCCCGCGACAACGGCAGGAGCTGGGGCTCGATCGAGACGCTGTTTCCCGAGCAGCGCGGCCGCGGCACCTTCATCCGGCAGCCGATCGTCGTGCTCGACAATGGCGACTGGCTGCTGCCGGTGTTCTATTGCCACAGCACGCCGGGTCGGAAATGGAACGGCGACGAGGACACCAGCGCGGTGAAGATCTCGTCCGATTCCGGCGCGACCTGGCGAGACATCGACGTCCCCGGCAGCCGCGGCTGCGTGCATATGTGCATCGCGCGGCTCGACGACGGCTCGCTGATCGCCCTCTACCGCAGCCGTTGGGCGGACAACATCTATCAGAGCCGGTCCACCGATCACGGCCGCACCTGGTCGGCGCCGGTCCAGACCGTGCTGCCCAACAACAACTCCTCGATCCAGGTCACGCGACTCGGCAACGGTCATCTCGCGCTGGTCTTCAACGATTCGAGCGCCAGGGATGCGAACGGGCGCCGCCTCTCGCTCTATGACGAGATCGAGGACGATTTGCCGCCGGTGCTCGCCGGCGACGGCAAGACGACGGACGAACGCACCGCGTTCTGGGGCGCGCCGCGGGCGCCGATGACGCTGGCCGTCTCCGCCGATGGCGGGCGGACGTGGAGCAAACGCAACGTCGAGACCGGTGACGGCTTTTGCATGACCAACAATTCACGCGATCAGACCAATCGCGAACTGTCCTATCCTTCGGTCAAGGAGACCGCCGACGGGGCGATCCACATGGCCTTCACCTTCCATCGCCGCGCGATCAAATATGTGCGCGTGACCGAGCCATGGGTGAAGCGCGCCATCCGGGACTGAGAGCATGGACAAGAGGCCGCACGCGCTCGTCACGGGCGCCAGCTCAGGGATCGGCGCTGCGATCGTCGAACGGCTGCTGCGCGATGGCTGGCGCGTCACCGGCATCAGCCGGCGTCCCGCGCCATTCGACCATCCGGCCTTCGATCACCTCTCGCTCGATCTCGGAGAGGTCGATAACATCGCGAACGCCGTCGCAGGCGTCGCGCCGACCGCACTCGTTCACGCGGCCGGCATGCTCAAGGTCGGCGAGCTCGGATCGCTCGACCATGACGACGGCGCCGCGATGTGGCGGCTGCATGTCGATGTCGCCGAGCGTCTCGCCAACGCGCTGGCGCCGCGCTTGCCGAAAGGAGGACGCATCGTCCTCATCGGCAGCCGTACCGCCTCAGGCGCGGCCCGCCGCGGTCAATATGCCGCGACCAAAGCGGCGCTGGTGGCGCTCGCGCGATCCTGGGCCATCGAGCTCGCGCCGCGCGGCGTCACGGTCAACGTCGTTGCGCCCGCCGCAACCGAGACACCGATGCTGAAAGACCCGACGCGCGCCAATGTCGCGCCAAAACTGCCACCGATCGGCCGCTTCATTCGTCCGGAAGAAGTCGCGCACGCGGTGGCGTTCCTGCTTTCGCCGGAGGCCGCGGCCATCACCGGACAGCAGCTCGTCATCTGCGGCGGCAGCTCACTCTAGGCGCACGGCCGCAATCACGGTCGGCCCGCAATTGCGCGAGGGACAGCCCTCGCGCGGCGGTTACCCTCACATCATCGAGATGGCAACGGCCGCGATCAGCGCGTGGCCGCGATCCTTGCGCGGAAGCTCGCCTGCCCCTGCATGATCTTGTCGAGCAGTGCATCGAGCGCCCAGAAGCGCTCACGGATGTCGAAATCGATGGTCCGGCTGTGCGCGCAGGCGAACGTGCCGAGCCTCTGATGGTACAGTTTCGCCAGCTTGGGATATCCCATCGGCTCGGCCATCGCGGCGAGCGCGAGATAGACGGAGAGATCGTCCGCCAGCGCCGGATGCCGCGCGCTGTCGGTCAGCAGCCATTTGTAGAGATCGGGATGGAAGTTCGTGAACACGCCGGTGAAGCCGGCGGATCCGCTTCTGATGGCATCGAAGGCGATCGCCGCATTGGCATTGACGATGGCGAGCGAGGAGTTTTTCGTCAGCGCCACGCGACGCTTCACGGTCTCGAGGTCGCAGGACACGTCCTTGAGGATCGCGAAGCGCCCGCTCTCGGCGCAGAACGCCAGCTCGTCGTCGGACATGAGCCGCCGGAACGGCGCGGGACATTCGTAGAGGCCGAGCGGAAGATCGGCGGGCAGCGCGTCGAGCAGATGGCGCAGATTGTCCATAAAGACCGTGCCGCCCTGCCCCTTCGGATCGAACCGGTTCGTCACCAGCACCAGTCCGTCCACGCCGGTCGCGGCGATGGAGGTCAGCTCGGTCACTTGATCGTCGCGGGATTCACTGATGTGGCCTGACGCGATGACGGGCACCCGGCCCGCCGCCTGCCGCACGACGAAGCGCGCCAGCGCGACGCGCTCCTCGAGGCTCAAAAACTGCATCTCGCTCGACTGGGCCACGGCGAACAGCGCATCCGCGCCATTGGCAATGTACCATTCGATGAGGTTCTCGAGGCCCGCATAGTCGATCGCATCGGCTTCGGTGAACGGCGTCAGCATCACCGGAATGATGCCCTTGATGGTTGCGGTCACAAATCGGCTCCCAGGCGTTGAAATCGTTGACAGGCAGGAGCCTGCCGCTCACGCGTCTTGCGGCGCGTGAGCGTAGCTGTTCGGGCCGGCGGTCAGTTGCCGGCTACTTCCTTGATGCGCGCGATCATGTCGTCGACGGCCTTGTCGACCGGCACCTTGTTGGTGACGATGGCGTTCACGGCCTTCATCCAGACGTTCTCGTTGTTGAGGGTGGTGAACTTGTAGTTCTTGCTCATCTCGTAGCCGCCGACGCCGGCGAAGAACTGGTCGCGCACGGCGCGGCGATGAACGTCGCCGTCCCAGAAGGCGGACTTCTGCGCGGCCGTCTTGACCGGGAACCAGCGACCGAGCGCGCCTTCGACATAGGGCTGGAGGTTCTCGTCGCGCAGCAGGAACGAGACGAACTCCTTGGCGCGGTCCTTGTTCTTGGCCTGCTCGAAGATCAGGCCGACCACCACGGACGCGCGGGTGTGGACCGGCGTACCATCGGGCTTGTTGGGCCAGACCATGGTGCGGATGCGGTCATAATAGTTCTTCTTGGCTTCATCGCGCTGCTCGGCGGTGAGCGTATCGTTGCCGGCGTCGTCGAGCCATTTGCCGGGAAGCGAAACCGTCGAGTTGTGCGTCATGATCGTCGTCTTGTTGTGGAAGGCGACGTTGTTGTCGGGATCCTTCCAGCTCGTCGCCGATTGCGGCGTGCAGCCTTTCGCGGCGAACTCGACATAGTCCGTCATGGCGGCGACGAGGCCCGCCTTCACCTTGGGATCGTCGACCAGGAGCTTGCCGTTGTCGTCGACGAGCACGACGTTGTAGGCGTCCATGAACACCAGGAACGAGATGAAGCTGTCGGTGGCGTCGACACCCATCGGATGGCCGACGCCGTAGATGCGCTTGCCGGACGCCTTGCGCACCGCCGGTTGCGCCTTGTCACACCAGAACGACCAATAGCCCTTCCAGTCCTTCGGGATGTCGGTCTCCTTGAGACCTCCCTCCTCCAGCATGTCCTTCCAATAATGCAGATGCAGCGTCGCCTGCTTCAGCGGGAAGGCGTAATAGGCCTTCGCCTTGGTCTTGTCATTGTACAGCATGACCGTTTCGAGCGACTGCGGAGAGAACTCGCCCTTGATCGGCGCGAGCACGGAGCCGAGATCGACCAGCTTGCCTTCGGAGGCCCACTTGCCGGCGCCCTGGAAATGGTAGGTGTCCGCATAGGTGACGTCGGGCGGACTGCCGGCATCGAGCGCCGCCACCAGCTTCGGCATCATGTCCTGCGTCGCATATTGCGACAGCTCGACCTTGACCCCGGTCTTGGCCTCGAACTTCTTGATGACGGCGAGCAGCGCGTCTTCCTCGGCCTTGTAGTAGCCCTTGTTCCACCAGACGACGAGCTTCTCCTCGGCCGCCGCGGGGCTCGCCGTTCCCATCATCGGCAAGAGCAGCGAAACCGCCATCGAACAGTTTCTGGCCCACCGCAAAACGCTATTCCGCATTGTCGTTTCCTCTCCGTCTCATCCGGCGAGGGGCCCGCCGGTTGCTCTCATGGCGTTTAAAACGCGGCTATGTAAGCGCTTACATATGAGGAGTCAAGCGACCCTTTGAGACGGAAGCCGCCCTCTTGGCGGGTCGATGCGCGCTATCGAAGAGACGACCGCTCTCTGCGGGATCAAACGCCCCTGGCGTGACCTGCGCTGTCGCGGATTTTCAGGACGGGCACGACTTCGCGGGACTGGGCCTGCGCTTGCCGGCCCGCGATCACGGCGAGGAGTTCGTTGGCCGCCAGGATACCGATCTCCTGATTGTCGACCTTCATCGTCGTAAGCCCCGGAGAAAAGCGCGATGAAATCGCAAGGTCATCGAATCCGGTGATCGAAAAATCCCCGGGCGCGTCCAGGCCGCATTCCCGCGCAGCCATCAACGCACCGAGCGCCAGATTGTCGTTGCCGCAAACGATCGCGGTCGGCCGAACGTCGACGGCTTGCGTCATCAATCCTGCAAAACTGGCCGCGCCGAACTCCAGCGTCGATGGACCCATCATCAGATCCTGCGCCGCAATTTCCAAACCCGCGGCCGCGAGCGCTTCGCTGACGCCGCGAAGCCTGTCCTTGACGCGGTCGTTGTTGGTGTCGGGCTGGAAGATGGCGGCAAACCGGCGATGGCCCAGCGACAGCAGATGCTCCGTCATGCGGCTGAACGCGGCGCGATTGTCAAAGCCGATGCACGGATGCGGTGACAGCTTGTTGTAGGAGTACGTCACCACATACGGAATGCCACGCGAGTTGAGCGCGTCAAAAAGCTCGGGGGGATGATTTTCGCCGACCACGGCAATTGCTTCCACACCGCGCGCAAGCATCGCTTCGGCCTGCCGCAAGCCTTCGTCCGGATCATAGTTCGAGCAACCCAGGAACAGCGTGAAGCCGCGCTCGCTGAAGACGGTCTGCATGCCGCCGATCTGGTGGGCGAAGATTTCGTCGTCCAGGGTCGGGATGATGGCGCCGGCGATATGCGTCCGGCGCGAGGCCAGCGCCCGTCCGGCAGCATTGGGAATCCAGTTCAGCGCGCGTGCCGCGTCCTTGACCCGCTGCCTGACCTCTTCGGAGACCTTGTCGGGTTCGTTGAAGGCGCGCGAGACGGTCGCGGTCGAGACATTGGCCTTGCGGGCGACCTCCTCGAGCTTGACGCGGCCGCTGCCTCCACGCGCTCTCTTTGAACCTGCCACCATCCCCGCCACGTCGGTCGAACGCCTGATCGATCAATACCTTGCCATGGTATTGACGACCACCGGAGTCCTCAATGAAAATATCCTGGCGTGAGGCGCGCGCGCTTCCTAGACGATTCCGCCCTGCCGAAGCGCCGCGATCGCAGCCACATCGTAGCCAAGCTCCGTCAGGACGAGGTCGGTATGCTCGCCGAGCGTCGGCGGACGCGATGCGATCTCGCCGGGCGTTTCCGACAGCCGGACGGCAGCGCGGGCGACGGGTGCGCGTTTCGGCAGGCCGGGATACTCGACTTCCTGCATGAAGCCAGCGGCGCGGATATGCGGATGGTCCAGCGCCTGTTGCGGGCTCAGCACGGGCCCGGTCGGAATCATGGCCTTGCCCAGCGTGTCGACAGCGTCCTGCGTGGTGCGCTCGGCGCACCAGCGCGCCATCCGCGCGCTGATGACGGGGCCGTTGTTGCCGCGGCTGATGTCGTCGGCAAAGCGCGAATCATTCAGCCACTGGTCCTCCTCACCCATCAGCTTCGCCCAGCGTTTGAACAGCGGATGCCCCGTGACCTGGCACAGCACCCAACCGTCTTTGGTGCGGTAGATGTCGGCCGGCGCTGCGGTCTGGCCGAGATTGCCGGTCGGAACACGGTTGACGTTGATGACCGCCTGCTCGATCAGCGTCGCATTGGTGAAGGACAGCGCGGTGGCGAGCAGCGCGCCCTCGACGACCTGCCCGCGTCCGGATTTGCCACGCTCGATCAGGGCTGCGAGCGTCCCGAACGCGCAATGCAGCGCCGTGCCGAAATCGACCCAGTTCACCGCGGCCCGATATGGCGGGTCGCCGGCACCGGTCATGTAGACCGAGCCCGACATGACTTGGCCGACGCCATCGAAGCCGACGCGGTCGGACCATGGCCCCGGCCCGCCGAACGCGGTGGCGGTCGTCAGGATGATGTCGGGCTTGATCGCCTTCAAGGAGTCGTAGTCGAGCTTCATCGCGCGCAGCGTCTGCGGCGGCAGATTGGCGACGACGACGTCCGCGGTCGCGATCAGGCGGCGCATCACCTCCTGCCCCTCCGGCTTCATCGGATCGAGCGTGATGCACTTCTTGTTGCGGTTGACCTGAAGAAACAGCGCGCCTTCGCCGCCCTCGCCGACCGGCGCCACGAAGCGATCTTCGCTGCCGTCGCGCTTTTCCACGCGGATGACCTCGGCGCCGAATTCGGCCAGCAAGGTCGCGCAATAGGGCCCCGCGATATAGCGCCCGAAATCGAGGACGCGCACGCCCTCCAAAACTCCTCCCATCGATCCCTTCCCATATTCGTATGTTCTGGCCAGATTACAGGGACTGGCTGCCACGGCAAGGCGGCAGAGGACATCATGCCCCTGCCCCCAAGATGTGATCGCCTGACTGTTTCGGCTGGCGGAAATTCTGCTCTAGTATCGACCTCTCAGTCCCCCCAGCCAGAGCACGTCCATGCCGCAACAATTCGATCGATCCGCAGAAGATCTCGGCAACGCGATCCATTTCGAGCACGTCAACATCCAGGTCCCGGACCAGCGCCTCGCCACGCTGTTCTACGTGACCGGGCTTGGACTGACCCGCGATCCCTACCTGATGGTGTCCGACACCAACATGTGGATCAATGCCGGACGGAGCCAGTTTCACCTGCCGAGCGGCAGGCCGCAGGTGCTGCGCGGCCATGTCGGACTGGTCATCGAGGGCCGTGAGGCGCTGCTGGCGCGGCTCGCGTCAGTCGCGAAGAAGCTCGAGGGCACGGCGTTCGCATTCGCCGAGCACAACGATCATGTCGAGGCGACCTGTCCGTGGGGCAACCGACTGCGCTGCTACGAACCGGACGCCGCGCGCTTCGGGCGCATCGCGCTCGGCATTCCCTATGTCGAGTTCGACGTGCCGGAAGGCAGCACGAAGGCGATTTGCGCCTTCTACCCCGAGATCATGGGCATGCCCGCAAGCTTGCGAAACGGCGACGGCCAGGTCGCCGCCGTGAAGACCGGCCGCGACCAGCATCTGTTGTTCCGCGAGACCGATCGGCCGCAGGGCGACTACGACGGCCACCACGTGCAAATGTACATCACCGACTTCTCCGGCCCTTACCGCAAACTGCTGGCGCGCGACCTGATCTCGCGCGAGGACAATCAATACCAGTACCGCTTCTGCGACATCGTCGATCTCGACAGCGGCAGGCATCTCTTCACGGTCGAGCACGAGGTCCGCAGCGCGACCCATCCGATGTTCATGCGACCGATGGTCAATCGCAATCCGGCGATCAACAACCGCAATTACGCATTCGGCCACGATCAGTCGCTCTGGGCGATGGGGCCGGATCAATATGAGGGATAGGGAGTGGCAAGGATTGCGCTCGGCGACGGCAACGCCGGTACGATTGGATTCCTAGGGCGCACGAGCTTCGGGCGCACGAGCTTCCAGGCATTTCCTAAGAACGGCGTTCGGTGAAAACCTGCGAACCCGTAGGTACTTGTCGCGGCGCATGATCGAGCGCCGCCCGCATCACTGGCACACCAGAACAGGGCCCAACAACAACCGTCAGCGGCAAGAACCACAGTTGGCGGCGGCTGGCATAGCCACGAAGGTTGCTCCCACGCCCAATCCGAGCATCGCCACCAGTGCAATTCGTAGGACTAAAATCCGGGTCATTTTAAACTCCCTCGCGGGCGACGTCTTAAAGTAGCATGGTACAACAGGTACGCCATGCGTGCAAACTCAGCCCACCCTCTGTTCGGCTGGCAGATCGCAAACTTGCCTGCAAGAGGCGCTCTTTGCTGGGCTTTCGGGCCAGTAGACGGGATTCTCACGTCGCCGTCGGCCGGCCGCCACGCCCTTCAAGATGAGGGGAGCGCGTATTCCTCCGCTATCGGCAGGCCGACAATCGAAGTCCGGTCTAGTTGGGGGAGTTGAGCGTCGCACAGCGCTCGGCCAGACCTGCAGTCGTTCGGTTGATCGTCGCCGTCGAATTCATAACCTCTTTCTTGAAAGCGCCCGTGAAGTGCTTGTTGAGAAGAAGCAACTCGTGGGTCGGCTGGTATTCTTTCTCTGGAAGGGCTTTTTGCAATTGCACCATCGCTTCTTCGTCCTGCCCCAGGACGTGCAAAGCCACCGCATATCGGAAAATCACTTCGGACTCGTCGAGTGTTTCGGCAGCAGATTTCAGCAGGGCGACCGCCCTTGTGAAATTGCTCTTCTCTTCCGCGTCGTCTTTCGCCGGCTTCTGCATAAGAATGTAGGCGAGAGTATCGGCCGTACCGGCGCCGCGTCTCTTCAGATAAGGTTCGTCTTTGGCCCGCGCATAATGATCCATTGCGGCGGTGGCTGCGGCTTCGGCTTCTCCGTCGCCTATCAGTCCATAGGTGGCCAAGATCCATGCCCTCTCGTTGTTGAGATAAGCCAGCCGCTCCGATTTGTCTTCCTCACCGAGGCCCATCTTCTCATAGACATTCCGAGCGAAAGTATTCTTAGCCAAATCGGACTTGAATCTCTCGTTTTGACTGATGTCCTTCCGAGGATACTTTTTCTCCAGAAGGTCGATCTCATCAAAGCCCCATCCTTTGGCTTGCCACCAGGGCGCATCGGCGAAGATTGGAATATTGTCGTCCCAAAACTTCATGCGCTTGAATGATGCGCCCGTGACGTCGGCGCCGGAAAAATCTGCTTGTTTACACAGGGAGACGCCATCGAAATTGGCCTGGTAAAGTTTGGCGTTCCTGAAATTGACATTTTCGAGGACGGCACCATTGAATGAAGCCGAGGACAGCGTGGCTCCCTCGAAAACCACATTTCTCAGTTTCGACTCCCTGAATTGAGCGCCCGCCGCCGCGATTCCGTGCAGATCCTTGTTTGCCGGCTCCGCGAGCTTGAGGCCTTGTACTTCCAATTTCTGGTGATAGGTGGCCAGCCATCGTATGTCGTCGGCTTTCCTTGCATCCGGAGTGCTCTTGTCCTCGATTTCCTGAACGACCGACGAAACTTTGATCGGGACGTACAGTTTTTCATAAGCAGACGAGCTGGCCAGAGCAATCACGCCGATGACGATTGCAACCGCCAACGCCACACTCGCCTTTATGATGTTCCACCGGCTGCTTGCATTGATGAAGTCCGTTTCCCATTGCTTGAGATTGCCGTATTCACGGAACCGGCGGATAAGACGCCAGTCAAGCAAGGCTCCGGTTGAACGGTTGCTGCCGATCCAGCTCAAGGCCAAATCACTCAGGTTCTTGCGCTTATCGACCTCCTTGGCTAGCCAGTCCCATCGGCGCGACAAGGCCAGATAGTGAAGCGAGAGCTCCTCGCCCTCCTTCGTTGGTCTTCCGACGAGAATGCCGGCGTCTTTCAGACCATCGAGCAGCGCGTCGACCTGACCCGCCTTGCCGAATTTGTTCAGCTCTTCGCGGCGCGCCGGCCTTGAACTTATCTCCTGCTCGTGTTCCGGAAAGCGGAGCACGCCGAGCAAGACACGCCGTACGAGGTCCGTCTGCTTTGCTGACAGCCCTCGGATGAATGCATCTCCCCGTTCAGCGACGGCATCGACCACGGCGGGATTGAAGGGTTCCAGCTGATTGTCGGGGCGATCCTGGTATCCCGGATCTCGCTGCGAATTGACCACCGACGAATCGACACTTTTGGATTCAGGCCCCCGCGCAAAACTGCCGAGTTGCAGTTTGGTGAAAGCGCTGGCAACCCAGTAGTCGACCAGTCCCTGGGCCTCCCTTCGGTCGGCCAACGTATCGAGCACGGCGCCAGTCGCGATCGCGCGAGAGATAAACTCCTCGATTTGCATCGAGCCTGCTTCTGTAAGCGAGCCGCTGCGTTCGCTTGTCGGCAAGTTGTCAAACAGGTACTCGTGGGCACGCCGCAGCGCGTCCATCGAGGGATACGGCTCATGATGCTGGTTGGCGGTTGTCATCGCGTCAATGCTCCAAGCAGGCGGTTGAGCGACGGCGCCAATTGCACGATCTTCTCCGACATCGCTTTGACCGACTCATCGAGTTTATAGAAACGGTCGTTGCAAGAGCCGGAAAAGGCAAGCAACGCGATCTTACCTTGCGCTCGCTCGGTCGAATCCGGCTGCGCGTTTGGCGTTGCCCCGATCCACTTGTCCAGGCGCTCCAACAGTCTCTTCGACCAGAGCGCTTCTGGATACATGCCGCACAGCGCGCGCAGCCGTTTTTCGAACACAGGCCACCCAAAGATTTTTCCTTGCGGCTGATGCCGGATTGAATTCCTCGCGCCTTCGATTTCGGTGCTGACGGCCTGCCATGCGAAATGCTCCTTGATCAGACCCGCAACGCAGATGCGAACCGTGCCTATCGCCGCGGCGCCGTTCGCCAGATCTTGCGAATCCGCCGGATTGGGATCTGTTACGCAGACCACTTCATCAATCATGCTCGTCAGGGCAAGGAGGCCAAGCTTTCCGGCCGCTTCTGCCAGAGAGCGGTTGATCTGCGGAGCCACTGTCGTCACCGCCGATCGCAACGTCGTATAGACCTGACCGCGGTCGTCCATGGTTGCGGCCGGATCGGCGACCTCGAGCATTTCCTCGCTGCGCGCCTTGAGCGCGTTGATCCAACCCATCTCCGCCTGTTCGGTATCTAGTCCGCGAATTCTCTCCTCGGCATCCTGGGCAAAATCGCGAATCTCTTCCGCAAAGCGCTCCAGCGACGCATTGGCCCTGACATCGGTCGCAGGCAAGCGAAGAGCCAGGTCGATCGCCTCGAGCTTGAACTGCAAACTGTGCAGAATGCCATGAAGCGCCTTGTATTGTTCGACGACATGAACTTGCTGCAGTATGATCAGCACATCGCCACGATAGCTGTTCGCGATGGCGTTCGCCGGGGCACTCGTCCGGACCAGGGCCGATAGCAGCTCAAGCGCTCGTATAGCCTTGAAAATCAATCCACCGATATCAATGGGGTTCAGCACGTCGGGAGCGTACTTCCTGCAAAGCTCTCGCAAGTCGTTGTTCGCCGGGCGCGATCTCAGGGTCGCATTCAGAAGCGCTTCCATTGGGCCGGCTCCCTGCTGATTGGCCCATGTCAAAAGGTATGTAACGACGGTCTCGAACTGCTGATCCGGATTGGTAACCTGGTCCAGATCGAGACCCAGTGAGTATTTCACGATCGTTCCGAGCGCATTTTCCTCAGCGGAGAATTCCTTTACATAAATGGGTACGAGCTCCCTCACCTGGTCGTCCAGGAGAACCGTCTGCACTGTCGGCATCTCCTGAACCGACAGCACCGGATCGAGATCGGCGAAGAACTTCGCCGGACAGGCATAGACGACACCGCCGATGGTGTGATCTTCGTCGCCCAGCGCAAATCGCATCAGGCCAACGACAACGTCCCGCATCAGCACCGGACCGCCGGACAATCCTCGAGCGTCGCCACCGATTCCGCCGGCCAGTTGCTTGCTGTAGAGCTGAATCGCCGGCCCGCCGAAAAGTTCGCCGGCATGATTGGTCACGTCACCGCTGACGGTAAGTCCATCCGCTGGCTGCATGTTTGCGTAGCCGTAGGTCTCCCACTCTCCGCCCGAACGATGCAGCGCGCGTAACGCCAGCGGCGTGTGTGCTGCCGAGGGCGGCGGATTGGTGCAGCGGAGCAGCATGCAGTCGGCAATCCGATCCCACTTGACCGGCGTAGCCACGGTCGCGTGGCCAGGGAATTGCAGATTGATGTCCTGAAAGAATACCGGGTCTTCCTGGTCACGATCGGCGACGTTGTGCAGAGCCGTCGCCACAAGGTCATGAGCGACGAGAAAGCCCGTTCCACGGACCGGGCCCGCCGGACTCGTCGCGGTAACTTCGGCGATCACCGCCCGCGTGCTCTCATCCATGCGCCTTCCCGCAATGCATGCTCACTATGTGCCGCACATCGAAAGATTTCGTATCCCAATCGTCTATGAAATCGGCGCTACGCACAAATTCGCTTCTGCAACCTTGCCGTTATCGTCGACATCGAGCCGAACATAGGTCGGCCGAAACAGCGTCCAGTCCGAGAAGTCTCCGGCCTTCAATTTTTGAACAAAGCCATCCAGCCGGCTGAGCGCGTCGGACTCCGGCAGAGTCAAAATCTCGTTCGGAAAGCGCAGCACGTCCGCCCATGTGCCCGAATTGAAGTACCAGCGTCCATCGCCCAGACTGACACGCTTCGCCTGATGGGTATGGCCGAACACCACATGGCGAAAGCCGCCTTTCACAAGATCGCTCGCAGCGTCCAAATACTCCTTGGCCGTCTCCTTGGTTTCATCGAAGCTATCTTCCTTCTGCAGCCCTCGTATCGCAGTCAGCAGCGCCCGCATGCGTTTCTCGGCGGCGCTCGAGCCGAAGGCGAGCTTGAACAATCCCAGCGCGGTGTTGAGGTTTTCACTTGCGCTGACATCCGTTCCCATTTCCGGTCGTTTTGCTTTGGAATCGTTGTCAAGCTGGCGGAGAAAATCCGTTCCCTCGCTGCCGAGCGATTCCGCGATCGCGACCTTCAGCGCGGCGTCATTGTCCAGGCCGGCAAGTATCGATTGCGCCGACCCAGTACCGGGCGCCGCCTTGGCCCGGATGTCCTGGCCGAATGGCTTCTTGCTCGCTGCGACATCCGCTTTGATGTCGCCGCCGAATTTCGGCAGAATGGGGCCTTCGAGCCCATGACTCCGAGTCCAATACCAAAAGCGCGCTAACTCGCCGAAGCGTTTTCGATAACTCGGTTCGAGCGCAAGCAGGATCGGCACCACCGCAGAGTCTTCCGGCTTGAGCAGGTCCACGAACGCATAATCTCGTTTGATCTTGTTGATGACCGACGTGACCATCTGGCTCCCGGGCGGAGGGACGAACTGGTATTGCTTGGGCACTTCCTGCCGACGCGACATCAGGGACCGAACCCGGCGTAACGCGTCGAGGTCGATCTGATTCCACGCGTCGTATCGATTGCCGTGCTCGATCAGCGCGTCGCCAACGATGTAGGCTTCGCCATCCGGGATGAATTCGAAATCGTGCCCGGACTTGACGCCCAGTGCTCTGCGCAGTTCGGCGCGCACAGGAGGGAGGCTCAGCTCGATGTCGTGGTTACCGAGGAGAATGGTCAGCCGACCTCCCGCATCCAGAAACCGGTTGAGCGCCGCGAACACGCCCGGGTCCCGGTTCACGATGGCCTTGAATTTGCTGACTGCCTGACCAGGATCAGCAGTGAAGGGCGACCAGGTGTCGGCCTGCTCTCCATCGAGCTCGGCGAGAAAATCGACCGTATCGCCGTTCAGAACGAGTTCGCTCGGGCCCTTCTCGGCAATCTCCTGCGCCAAGCCCTCGACGAAGCGAACGATCTGATCGGCGCGGGTACACAAGCGGAAGCCGCGCTTCCCTTGCTCCGGCGGCACTGGATACGTGCCTCCCAAATGAAGATCGGAAATAATATAGACTCGGCGCATATGAAATCTCGCTGCATGCACCTGGAAAGCAAGTGAAAGTGAGATTGTGCGACCGTAGGTAGTTCCCGTCAATCACTTCTGAGTATCTCGCAGTCACGAGCCCCATCCAGCACGTCGGAGTTCCACAACCGTTTGATATCACTTCAAAGTTTATGTATCGCGTCCAGGCAAATCCGGCGATCAACAACCGCAATTACGCATTCGGCCACGATCAGTCGCTCTGGGCGATGGGGCCGGATCAATACGAGGGATAGGGAGTGGCGAACGCGCGCCTTGCGGCGCGCGCGATCCATGACCTCGGCCGGCCATCAGCAGCCACGGCAGATGATCAGCCGGCGGTCGATCTCCCTGTCGAGCCGCTGCAGCTCCGCGTCTTGGGGCGAGGCTTGCGTCGACCCGGGCACGTCGCTGCGTCGCGGCTGCCGGTGACCGATGGGAGCCTGCCGGGACAGGTCCGCGAACTTCATTGCGTCCACACTGCCAGGCGAGGACATGGTCACAGGCGCGCTTGCGCCTCCGGCAGCCCTGAGGCTGGAAACCGATCCGAACAGAAACGTAGCTGCGACGACGGTCACGCCAAGTCTGATTGACATCATCATTCTCCTATCGCGGTGACGTTGCGACGATGCGCATGCGATGGATAGGAGGTCCCGGCTACTCGACCATTTCGCCCGCGGCGACATCGCGTTACCATTGCAACCGCGATCGCCGATTGTCGTGCGCCAGCTCTGGATTCCTGTTTTGACGCGCTTTCTTCGCGCGCGCCGGTATCCGCTTCGCTCGAAAACGCTCTACCGCGCCACGGCGGCCCGTCTCACGCGTCGTCGCGCGGCCGACGAGGCGACGCTCCGCGCCAGGACGCCGGCGAGCTCCGCCGATATCAGCGGGTGATGAACGAGCTCGGTGATCCCTGACGTCTCCAGCGACGGCACCGCCAGCTCGCGCGTCGATGGGCTCGCCAGAATCATCGGCAAGGCCGGCGCCGCCGCGTGCAATGCCGCCGCCAGCTCGATCGAGGAGCCCCCGGGCATGTGACACACCAGCGCCGCATCGAAGCGCGTTTGCGCGGTGCGGCAGGCAGTGATCGCCTCCGCCAGCCTGGTGAACCCAACCGGCTCATAACCCAGCGCCGCGAGGATTTCCTCATGGCGCAACAGGCGACGGCGGTCGGTGTCGAGCACCAGCACCGTCTCGCCCGCGCCACGGAACGCAAGATCGGGGCTGTGCTGAACCGGCACCGCCTCGTCGGGATCGCCGGATGGCAGCCAGACGTCGAAGCGCGTGCCCGCATCCGGCTCGCTCTGCACGGCGACGGCGCCGCCATATTGCTCCGCGATCTCGCGAACGGTTGCGAGCCCGATGCCGTTGCCGTCCGGGCGCGTCGTGAAGAAGGGCTCGAAGATCCGCTCCAGCGTCGCCTCGTCCATTCCCGGCCCCGGATCGGTGACCGAAATCACGGTGAAGCGGCCGGGGCCGACCTCACTGCGTCCGATCGACAATGGCTGTTGAAGATCGCGCACCTTGATGCCGAGTTCGATGCAACCCGGCTCCGTCATCGCCTGAGCCGCATTGTTGCAAAGATTCAGGATCACCTGCTGCAACTGGGCGGGCTCGCCCATCACGGTGGCCTCTTCGGTCGACTCGTTCACCTCAAACTGGACGTGCGAAGGCAACGAAGCTGCCAGCAGCGATCTGGTCTCGTCGATCAGGGTCCTGACGCAGACACGCTCCCGCCTGCCCTCGCCGCGGCGGCCGAAGCCGAGAATCTGTTCGACCAGTTCGCGCGCCCGCTCCCCGGCACGGCGGATCTCCGCAAGGCTGCCGGCCGGCCGGCCTCCCGACCGGATTCGCGCCTCGGCGATCTCGGCATAGCCGAGAATCGCGCCGACGATATTGTTGAAGTTGTGGGCGATACCGCTGGCAAAGGTGCCGAGGGTTTCCATGCGGCGTGCCTGTTGCAGGCTCGCCTGCAAGCGCTCCTTCTCGCCTTCGAGCCGCACCCGGCGGATCGCGTTGCCGATGGCGTCGAACGCCATGCGAAACAACGAGACTTCGGACCAGTATGCGAGCGCCCCGGCCGGCACGGTATCGAAGCCGAGGATTTCATCGCGATGTCCCCGGACCGCCGTCACGCACAGCCAGCCGCCGACGCCGGCGTCCTCGAGCAGGTTCATCGTATCGTCGGGATGGGCGGCCTTGACCTTGGGAATATAAACGATACCGCCTTCGCCACTGTCGAAGCGTGGCGCGAGGCTCAGCGCGCGATCCGGCCAACCCGGCTCGAATGCGATCCCGTCGCGGGACCACCGATAGGTGCTTGTCGTCGTCCCGGTCGCGCCGACGAAATAGGCGCGATCCGCACCGATGCATCCGGCGAGCTGTTGCAGCGCGGTCTCGACGTCAGCGGTGATCCTCTCGCGGCTCGAATCGATGAACCGCATCGAGATGCCGGCCATGACGTGCTCGAACGCCGCACGGCGGCGCAGCGTGACCGCGCGCCGGTGCAATAGCAATCCGAAATAGACCACGCCGCAGAGCAGCAGCAGCGACGTCATGAACTGCAACAGGCGTACCCGGCGCGCCGACGCCCGCGAGGCGAGCTGACGCCTGGTGATCAATGCCAATACGGCATCCTGCTCGCGGTTGTTCGATTCGGCGACGAGCGTCTTCACGATCGTGTCGATGTCGGGCAGAAGGTCATGCAGCATCTCCCCGTGCATCAACAACGCGCGGACCGAATCCATGTCCTGCGGCGGCGTTTGCACGAGCGCCAGCTCTTCCAATCGACCCTGGACCTGACGCGCCACGACGTCCGACGTATCGAGCGTCAGGCGCAGCATCGCTGCCGCCAATGCGGAGGCGGCCGTGACCAGCGCCCGCTGATCCGACTCGGCCAGCTTGTCGCTGAACAGACCGAAATAGGCAAAGGAGTTCTGGAGCAGCGCGTTGCGGCTCTTGAACCGTTCGACCAGGTCCTCCTGCCGGAGGGCGCGTGCCGACAGCACATCGATGGCCCTGGTCTCTTCGGCATTGAGACCCGGCGTTTCGCGCAGCCGCGTCAGGGCGTCGTCATAGGCATCGGTCATCTGCACCAGCTTGTCATAGTTGCGCGACAGGCCGACGCGCGCGGTCAGCACTTCCCTGGTCATCGCGCGTTCGAACCGGGTGAAGTCGCCAAGCGCCTGGAGCTGACGGTCGTAACGCACCGAATTGAAGTTCAGCCCGTTCAACAACAGCCAGGTCAGCAGGGCCAGCACGCAGGTTACGCCGATCACGGCGGGGGCAAATTTCATGGGGAGCCTCCGACAGTCGCGCCGCGATAGGTGCCGGTCAGACTGTTCAGAAAGGCGACGAGCGCCTTGACCTGCTTCTCCGTCAACGTGGCGTTCAATTGGGCAAAGGCCATCTTGCGAACCGCGTCATCGAGCGTCGGCGCGCTGCCGTCATGGAAATACGGCGGCGTGGTCGCGACGTTGCGCAGGCTCGGCACGCGCAGAATTTTCGGCTCGGGCGATGCGAGCGGGTGGAATATGCCGTGGCGCTGGAACAGATTGCCGCCGACATTGACGCCCTGATGGCAGGACGCGCAGCCCAGCGATTTGAACAATTGGTAGCCGCCCAGCTCGTCCTCCGACAGCGCCGCGGCGTCACCCGCCAGCCAGCGATCGAACTTGCCGCCCGGCGTGACCAGCGTGCGCTGGAAGTTCGCGAGCGCGTCGACGACATCGCCGCGCTCCGGGCGGTGGCCGTAAGCCGCGAAGAAGCTCTCGCGCATGTCGGGATCGGCATTGAGCTTCTCTGCGATCTCGACCGAGCTGCTCGCCATGGTGCGCGGGCTTTCCAGCGACGCCCTGGTATCGGCTTCGATGTTGCGTAATTTTCCTTCCCAGCCGAAGCGAAAGCTGAGCGCCGCATTGAAGACGGTGAGCGTGTTGAGCGTGATCGCCGCCCCGTCGGGGCCGACATCGTGCTGCCTCGGGCTCGCGCCGTTCGTCGCGATATCGTGACACGATGCACAACTGCGTGAATTGTCGTGCGACAGCCTGCGATCGGAGAACAGTCGTTCGCCGAGCTTGACCTTCAGCGGGTCGATTACGGGCGGCGCCGGAATGGGCGTGATGGGCTCATCCTTGCGGACCGACACGAAGGCAGACGGCGACTGCGACGGTGCCGGAGAGACCTTCAGAGAGCACGGCACCAGTGCGCAAATCACGATCGCGCAACGTCGAAGGCCGGCACCTCGTCCGGCCCCGAGAAATCTGGCGAACTGCTGCACGCCCAGCAATGTGGGGGTGAAGCGAGAATTGTCGCGGCTGCTCAAGGAATTTTGATCGAAGCTGGATGATTTCGCGAAGGTGGCCGCCACATGCTCCGGGCGATGGTGTCAGCAATCACGGCAGTACCTCACCACCCGCTCGATGTCCGACCTGCCGGAAATCCCGAGGTCCCGCAAGGTCCGGTCATCGAACTCCATCAACGCAGCGACGGCCTTCCTGATCTCACGTTCCCGACGCCAGTACGCAGGCAGGTCCATCAGAGTCCCCAGGGTCGCGCCGAGCGACCCCAGCCGATTCCAGCTGCGCTCCAGTCGCGCATCGCGCGGCGCGGCGCGATCGAGCCTGACGATATTCCCATTATTGTCATTCCCATTGTTGTCGGCTCCATCGTTGCCGCTCTTCTCCGCGGGCTCGCGACCCGCCGAGGGCGATCGGCAATCTCTCGTGGCCTCCAGCATCGCCTGAACCGGCGCGGCTGCGGTCGGATGCAAGGCTGCACCGTAGAGGGCAAAGCCCTCCATCAGGGAGGCGAAGACCGCCCACCAGAATGTGGTGACGGGCTGATCCTGCCCGACAGGCGGTACGTCCGGCGGCGAAGCGATGTCCGGCGAGCGATGCCTCGCGGCAACCGCACCGAGACGGACCATGCCGCGACCGTCAGATCGTGCGACCCAGTTCGCCCTGTCGAGTTCCATGTGACCCGGCAAGGCAACGCGGCTCACACTGTGAGAATACTTCTCCATCGTAAATCTCCCACACGCTGTTGGTGGGAGGCAATCTGACGGCCCGCTGTTACGCCAAGGTCACCGCCGTCGGCAAATTGGCTACAATTGCAATCCGCCAATTGCTTCTAGAACGGATCGACCGGCACCGCGAAGACATAGCCGACGCCGCGCTCGGTCTGAATGACTCGCGGCGCGCTCGGATCGGTCTCCAGCTTGCGCCGCAGCCGCAGCACCTGGACGTCGATGCTGCGATCGAAGATATCCTCATGGATACGGGTCGCCTGCAGCAGATGCTCGCGGGTCAGGGGACGCTGCGGCGCCTCCAGAAAGGCCAGCAGCAGCGCATATTCTCCCTTGCTCAACGGCACCGGCGCTTCGTCGGGATCGGTCAGCTTTCGGCTGCGGCGTTCGAGCTTCCAGCCGCTGAAGCGATAGCCCCCGCGCTCGGGATCGCGGGCGCGCGCGGCCCGTCCCATCTCCTGCCGCCGCAACACCGCGCGGACGCGCGCCAGCAGCTCCCTCAGGGAGAACGGCTTGATGATGTAGTCGTCGGCGCCAAGCTCGAGCCCGACGATACGATCGATCTCGTCGGGACGATGGCCCGTCGTGATGATGACCGGCACGTCGGAATGCGACCGGATTTCCCTCAACAGGTCCAGACCGTCATCCTGACCAAGCCGAAGATCGAGGATGATCAGGCTCGGCTGGCTTCCATCGAGATAGTGGTTCAATTCCGATCTGTTGGAGGCCGCCCTTGTCGGGATATTGTGCTCCTCGAGATATTTGATCACCATTTGCCTTAACGTCGGATCGTCATCGACGACGACGATGTGGCCAATATCTGCAAGCATTCCATACTCTCAAAATTCGCCGTCCGCCGAGTGAGCTGTACTTAAGAATTGCGAACGTCAACGTCCGGCTGTGGTGAAATGATATTGATGTCGTCCGAATTGGAATCGCTCAAAATAGAATGGGATATCCGAGGCCATCGGCACACACTGAGTCTATCTATGGTGCCGTGATGACGTCGCAACAGGGTAATTCTGCGGCTAATTCCGCCGGATGTCGCATACGTGAATAATTGTGATCCCAACGCTTACTACTTTGGGGCGATAGGAAGCCTGCGGCCTGCGCTGTCGTTCAGCGACTGCGATGTGCTGCGCAGGCTGTTGCCCGCCCCGGCAGGGCGCGGGCGTTTGCGGGCTTCACGGAATCATCAGGAGCCCGGCAGAGCCAACAGGTACTGGTAGATCGCGGCGAGATCGTCGTCATCCATCCGCCCGATCGGCCGCCACGGCATCTGCTCGCCGAGCCGATGCCCGTTCGGATCAACGCCTGTGCGCATGGTGTCGACGAATTGCGCAAGGCTCCAGTTCTTGACGATACCGAGGTCCGGTCCGAGCGGCGGCAATTGTCCCGGCACGCCGCCGCCGAGATCCCTGCCGTGGCATTCGCGGCAATCCTGATAGGACAGCAGGTACTTGCCATAGAGCGCCGTCGGCGCCTTCGGCGGCGCGGTGATCACGCCGGTGAAGACGGGCTTCGCATCCGGCAACAGTCCGGCGCCCAGCATCACGATGCCCAGCAGGCTGAAACGATCTGGCGGATCCGGGGTCTGCGCACCGCTCGCGGGCAGGCTGCGGATGTAGGCGATCACGGCCTTGGTGTCGTCGTCACTGAGCCGGCCGGCATTGGTGAAGGACATGATCGCCAGCCAGCGCCCCCTCGCGTCGATCCCATTGCGAATGGCACGAAAGATCTCGCCATCGGACCAATTCTTCAAGACGCCGGCGGGCGTGAGATTGGCCGGCACGAACGAGCCGATGGGAATCGGGAGATCCTTGGCCACGTCGCCGCCGCCGGTCAGCGTCCCGGTCTGCGAGTGACATGCGGCGCAAAAGCCGTCGGCCACGGCCATGCCTCGGGCAATCTGATCCGGTGTCGCCTCGATCTTCACATCCGGGACCGGTGCGGAGCGGGCATGTTGCCGGACGATACCGACCGCGGTCAAAGCGGCGACGCCGAACACTGAGACGGCCAGCACGGCCGTCAGCACCATGCCGCTCCACTTCGCCAGAGCAGATTTCGTCCGGGAGGCGCGAACGCCCAGCCAGGCCAGAAACGCGATGAACGCAACCATCGCAATCAGGGCGACAATATTTTCCATGCCAGTCCTCAATGAATTGGGCGCGACCGATGCCGCGCGACATCCGGATCGTCAAAAATGAATTTCGGCCGACGCCAACGCGCCAATATCTGCGAAGGTGTGCCATGCGGAGGTCTGCCGGATTAACAGCGCGGTGTTTCCGTGCCGTTTCATCGCCCGCCGCTCGCGTTACAATTGTAATCCTGTGCCAGCATCATCGCTGCTGGCAGGATGTCACCGGTTTCGCACCGAACTTTTTTGCCCGGCCTTGGCAGCGCCACGATGCGTTGCCGCCGTAACCATTTTCGCTGGCGCCGGAAGTCTTGGCGTAACGGCGATCGCTTCAATTGCCTCTCACTCGACCGGACGCTCTGGGGCGACCGTGCATCGATCATCAAGAGGTCAACTCACATGAAGATTCTTATCGCTTCGACACCGGCGACGGGTCATCTCAATCCGATGCTGGCGATCACGCAAATCCTGCGTGGCGATGGCCACGAGATCGCTTTCCTGACGGGCACCGCCTTTCGTGCCCGCGTCGAAGCCAGCGGCGTCAAATTCTTTCCCCTTCCCGAGGACGCGGACTTTGATCCGAACGACGTCTTCTCGCGGTTCCCCGAACTCAAGACCATCCCGCCGGGATTGGAGTGGTTCCGTGTCGCTTGCGAGCGCATCTTCGTCGACGCCATTCCGGCCCAGCACCAGGGGCTGCTGCAAATCCTGCGGCAATTCCCCGCCGACATCATTGTCGCCGACGACATGCTGTTCGGTGTGCTGCCGATGCTGCTCGGACCGCGCTCGCAGCGGCCTCCCATCGCGCTCTGCGGGACCTCGTTTCTGCATTGGGCGCGCGAGGACGGCGGGCCCAATTTCCTCGGTCTGCCGCCGGCAAAGACCGACGAGGAGCGCGATCGCTATGCGGCAATGGCGCGGGAATTTGATGCGGCAGTCGATCAGCCGGTGTCACTGCGCCTGAACCGGGCGTTGAAGTCCCTCGGGGTCGGGCCGATCGCGATGCCGATGTTCCATTCCGTGGTCGCTCTCGGGGATGCCTATCTGCAATTGTCGGTGCCAAGCTTCGAATTTCCTCGCGAGATTCCGCCCTCAGTGCATTTCGTCGGCACCCCGCCGATCATCGCCAACCAGGTTCCGCCGCCGTCCTGGGCCGAAGAGCTCGACGGATCGCGCAAGATCGTTCTGGTGACGCAGGGAACGGTGGCCAATCACAATTTCAATCTGCTGGTTGCCCCGACGCTGGCGGCCCTCGCGGACGAGAAAGACATCCTGGTGATCGCGACGGCAGGCGGCCGCCCGGTCGACGCCATCCCCGGCAAGATCCCGTCGAACGCGCGCATCGCCAGCTATCTGCCGTTCGAATGGCTACTGCCGAACGTCGACGTGCTCGTCACCAACGGCGGCTATGGCAGCGTCAACCAGGCCATGAGCTTCGGCATCCCGCTGGTCACTGCGGGGCTGACCGAAGACAAGGCCGACGTCAACGCGCGGGTCGCATGGTCCGGGGTCGGCATCAACCTCGCGACCAACGAGCCGACACCGAAGGCATTGCGCGACGCGGTGCGGACGGTGCTCGATCAACCCCGCTTCCAGTCGCGTGCATCGCAGATCGCGGACGAATTCGCCGGGATCGACACGCGGGCCGAAGTCCTCCGGGTCATCGGCGGGCTCGTGGCCGACGAGAGCTCGCACACCGGCGCGATGGTGGCAAGCCGGGGGCGGCGCGCCGAACGGCGCGCGTAATCGCCGAACGCAGCGATGGAGGGCGGGCGACCGCGCCTCCATCGCCTCATGCACATCGATCAAGCCGGAACCGGAAATCCATCCATGCAAATCGACCCCGCATCCTTCGCCTTCACGCTGCTGCTCGGTTTTCTGGCGGCCGTGCCCTATTCCGGCATCGACATCAATCTGCCGGCGCTGGCAGCGACCGGCGCGACGCTCGACGCGAGCGCGTCGGATGTCGGGCTGACCATGAGCGCCTTCATGCTCAGCCTCGCCACCGCGCCGCTGATCTACGGACCTATCTCCGACCGCCTGGGCCGCAAGCCGATTCTGGCATTCGGCCTCTTACTGTTCATCGCCGCAAGCCTTGCCTGCGCGAAAGCGTCCTCGCTGCCGGTTCTGTTGCTGGGCCGCTTCGTCCAGGGCATCGGCGCCGCCGCCACCGCAACGACCTTTGCCATCATTCGCGATCTCTTCGACGGCAACGCCGCGCGAGGCAAGATCGCCAACGTCATGGTCACGGTCAATGTCGCGACCGTGATCGCACCGACGGCCGGCGCCGCCCTGCTGGCGATCGCCGGCTGGCGATCGATCTATGCCGCCCAGGCGGGGATCGGTCTCATGCTGCTGGTCGTGGTGATGTTTCGCTTCGCGGAGACTGCGACGACCGACCGCGCCGGCCGCCTGGGGCTTTCAGCTGTCATCGACAGCTACCGCCAGGTGCTGACGCATCCGGTGTCGTTGCCTTTCATCCTGGTCGGCGCCGCGGGCGGCGCGACCGTGTTTGCCTACGTCACCGGCGCCTCGCTGTTCTTCGTCGGCGCCATCGGACTGCGCCCCGAGCAATATGGGCTGATCTTCAGCGCATGCTCGGGGGCCGTCATGGTCGGCGCCTTTCTCGACGGCCAGCTCGGCCGGCGCGGCGTAGAGTCGGCGCGCATGCTCACAACCGGGCTGACGCTGTCGGCCGCCGCCAGCACCGCCCTGCTCGCGATGACATTGGCCGGCTGGATGCCCACGTCACTCGTGGTCGCGCTGCTGATGGCGGTCGCACTCGGCTTCGGGTTCAGCGTGCCGAACGTGATGAGCGCGACGATGCAGCGTCTCCCGGAGATCGCGGGCGCCGTCAGCGCTGCCGCCGGAAGCATTCAGCTGACCGCCGGCGCGATATCGAGCGGACTGGTCGCACTTCGCTTCGACGGGCGGACCGCGTTGTCGATGACCGCGGTGATGGCGGCAACGTCGCTGCTCGCTCTGGTTCTCTATCTGCTGGTCGCGCGCCCCGCCGAACGCCGCCTGCCGTCGCAGACGATCGATCCCGGCGTGGCGGTCCGCAGCCCCACGAAGTCCTGAGTTGGCCGAATCCAGCTGGCAGCCCGGCGCATCCGTCGGGTTGCGACCTGACTAGGCCAGTGAGGGATCGAACCTCCGAATGGAGGAACCAAGACCCGTTTGATTGTTCGACGATTTCAATCCGAATTTGGAACAAGCGGCGTGGCGCGCCCCGCCCTTATTCTCGCCGCCATCATCATTCAGGAACGCGCGCAGGGGGCGGGCTCCTCCAGGGGGCAGTTCCCAAAGGTTCTGCGTGATCATCCGACGTTTAGTGCAACACGAAGTGATTGCGTCCCGACGTGCGCTCCTTGGCGGGCTTGCGTCCTCGGCCTGCGTTGTCGCGCTGGGCGGATGCGCCAGCCTGGGTGCTACCGGCGCACGCTACGACGCTTCGTCGCTCTCGGTCGACCCTACGTTGCTCGTCGTAACGACGCGCAAGCCAGTGAACGGCGGCCGGTCGAAGCCGTGGTTCGGGCCGGAGCGGGCTTCTACGATGACCGTCGCACGAGCGAAGCTTGTAGCGCCTGGTGACAGCCGTTTCTCTCTGGCTGCAGCCGGACTTGACGATTGGCGTCTTGATGGGGTTGAGCCGGTATCGGGCGATGTCGGCAGTCTTGTCGCGCAGACCGGCGGCGGACCAGATGTTCTCATCTACGTGCACGGTTTCAAGCAGACGTTCGAGACAGCGGCGCTCGATGCCGCGCATCTCTCCGATGGCATCAGGTTCCGCGGCCAGACGATGGTATTCTCCTGGCCCTCGAAGGCAGGACTGTTCGACTACGCCTATGACCGCGACAGCGCAATGTGGTCCCGCGATGGCTTCGAACGCGTGCTGCAATCCGTCGTGACGAGTTCAAGCGCCGGCCGCGTCCACATCGTCGCGCACAGTATGGGAACCATGCTGACGCTCGAAAGCCTGCGCCAGCTCTATGCGCGATCCGGTGACGCCGTTGCGGGCAAGATCGGGGCCGTGGTGTTCGCCGCGCCGGACATCGACATGGACGTATTCTCGTCGTCGATCAACCGCATCGGTCCGCTTTCGCGCAAGATCACCGTCATCGCCGCAACGAACGACCGCGCGCTGGCGTTGTCGGGGCAAATCGCTGGTGGGATGACACGGGTCGGCGCTGCCGAGAAGACCACCATCGAAGGGCTCGGGGTGCGCGTGGTCGATGCTTCCGAGGCAGGCTGGGGCGTTATCAACCACGACCTGTTCCTGTCGAATGCGGAGGTGCGCCAGGTGATACGCCGCTCGATTGATACCGTGGCCGCGTGAATCCGGCGTGGCGGAAACAATATCGCTGCTGCAGAGGGATCTTGGGGCTAGCTCTGACAGCTCGTTGACAGGTTCAATGCCTTGAACAGGCCATCGAAGACACCTGACCGGCAGGGCTTGACCTCCGCGACTGGCTTGGCGCGCTTGGCATTCGCAAATGCCTTGGACGTTTCCTGCACGGGCCGAGGTCTGGGCAGCATGACCGCGAATTTTCTCCCGCTTGCGGTGCGCTGGTGTGGCGCGATGATCTTCAAAGGCTCTGGCGCAACATTCGCCGTTTGATCCGGCGGAGGCATCGGTTCGCTCAGGGAGACCGGCTGCGGAGGCGCTTCAAATTGCATGTGCATGTGCGGGGTCCCGAGCCGGTCTGCCGTCGTCAGCGTATCGGCTGAGACGCGTAACCCGACGGTCGCCTGAACAGGCGGCGCGTTCACGGGCTTGGTCATGCGCGGCGCCGTCTCAAGCTCCATCACCGCGAGTGTACTGAGGCCAACGAGGATGAGAGCCGCTTTCATCTGATTTCACGCTTCCCGAACGAAACGCCTCGTTCAAAGCCTGCCGAAAAATAAGCTCCCGAAAATCGGAGACCAATTGCAGACATCCAATAAGGCGGCTTGGCGGCAGAACTAAACCAGCCGGCGCGGCGACCGGACAAGATCAGAGACAGGGTTAACGCGGGTCATGCGAACTGGTCCCTTATCCGGAGTGCTCGCTGTCGCCTAACGACCGGCACCTGAGGCCCCCCTCGAGCGCGCAATGTGCTAGTCTGAGCTGGCACTCAGCCCGGACGGTGCACCGTGACCGATGGTCGTCACCCGGCATGGACCGAGGAAAGCCGCTTTCGCGGTGCGCTCGACGATGTGATTATCATCCCACTTGTTGTTGTTGCGCTCGCCACGAACAAGATCCTGCGTTTCGTTCTTGCGATCTTGATGCGGATGCTCGACTACGCCTTCCCTTTTGCGATGCAGATTGTCTGGCTGCCGCTGTTCGCGGCCAGACTTGTCGGCGATATCATCGTAACTGTCATCAATGGCGCGGTGCGCTTGCTTCCCCTGTCCGCGTCGAAGCGTCGACAGTGGGGTAGATCGATTCGCCGAAACTGGTGGTGGTTCCGGCGGAAGATCAGCTATCGGGCGTTCGAACACGCTGTGCATGATGCCTTTGAAGGCGGCATGGCATGGGTGTTCAGAACATGCCGGCATCTCACGCCGAATGCCGCATTGCTCGTGATCCTGTGCGCGGTCCTTTGGCTGCCGATCTCTTTCGGTGCGGCAACGGCGATGCACGCGATATTGTTTGCCAAAGTCACATCCTGGCCAGCCTGGATGCAACTCCTGCATCCGCTCGCAACGGTCATCGCGAAGAGCAAGCTTCTGGTGCTACCGGTCTATCCGGCAGCCTGGCCGCAAGCCAGAAAACATCCACTCGTTCAGCTCGTCTTCAAGGCCTACGACATCATCAAGCGCGTGCATATGATCAGAAAATTCGGCCTTCGCTATCGGCAGGCAGAGATCGCCGGGACCGCGGCGGTTGAGAGGCTCGAGCGCATTGCCGGCCTCACGTCGGCGGTGAGGTGGTTGCGCGAGGCGCATGTCGCAGAACATCTCGGCGTCGAGAAGCCCACTCAGGAATTGCGTTCGTTCTTCGCGCGATGGTCCATCAAATTCTCAGCCGAATATTACGAAGCGAAGGAACGGCAAGCATCAGGCGGCCCATCATCAAACAGCAGCAAGCCGCGAACGCCGAGTTGATCATCAATCGCCAACGGCCCCACCGTGCCGCCGTCGCTGCCCGATCTCTCTTCAACGGGCAGCGGACTGCGCCATTTCCAAATGGAGCAAGGACAGCTTGTCTTACCATCCGGCAGCGAATCCCACTGGTCGATAGATCAGAAGCTTGGGTGCGAACCAGCGCCGGGACGCGATTACGGTGTTTCTGTCTGTCAGCATCATTGCCGCGCCTGAGGGATTTGTCGGACGCTGCCGGGCGCGTGCTCCTCGCCGCCAATTGCTGCCGACTCCATCGCTCGCAACTACGATGTCGTCGAAGATGGCAGTTAATTGTTTCTGACTACAATCCGCTACAGCAGCTCTTTTGCCGCGCGGCACGATTGGACGCACGGCAAAGCGATCCGTGCGCTCCTTTGGCAATCTTATTTATGCCGAGGGCTCGCTGTTCATCGCTTCGATCCCCACATTCAAGTCCACCTTGGTCAACCGTCGAGATTGGCCGGAGTGCGCGGAGACTTCCAACGAAAGGGCTCTGCATATGTCCAAATCTCAGCAGCATCGCGCAAGAGCGACCGCGTCCGGCGAGCTCGTTAAGGATTCGGCCAGCGCTGAGGAAAGCTGTAAATTCAACACCTGGCGGGCCGGCTTCGTCTTTTTGACGGATCACAGGCGCAACAATGAAATCGGTCGCAACAAGCTGCCTTTGAAAAAGGACACGCCTGGCGATGCGAGATCGAGCGCAACCGCTCTGTCACGATGGGAGAACGAGGGAGGCTCGGTCCGCGACGAACTGCCGCCCTGATCCGCTATTCGAGTGGGCTAATGTCCCGCGTTTGGCCCGGCGCTCGGTTTGGCCGCGCGGCGGTCAGTTCTTCCGGTCTATCTCGGGTTTGTCGCGCAGAACCGCGTTCAGAAGCGAGCTATGGACCTCGATCTTTCCATTGTAGCTGATGAAGCCAAGCTTCCGGAACTTGTTCATGAAGAAGCTGACCCGTGATCGGGTCGTACCGATCATTTCGGCCAGCGTTTCCTGGCTGATATTGACGCCAATGGGCTGCGAGCTGGCTTCCTTGCCGAAGTTCGCCAGCAGAAGCAGCAGGCGCGCCAAGCGTTTCTCGCTCGAATTGAAGAGTTGGTCGATCAGGTCTTCTTCAATCCGGCTATTGCGCGCGAGCAAATACGCCATGAACAATTGAGAGAACTTCGGCTTGCCTTCGAGCGCTGTAGTCATCGCCGTCTTCGATATTCTCGTGATGACACAGGACTCCATTGCCGTAGTCGTGGCAAGACGCAATGGATGACCATTGAGGCAGCCCTCGCCAAAGAATTGTCCGGGCTCCAAAATCCCAACGACGGCTTCCTTGCCTTGGTCCGAAACGACCGTGAGCTTGATCTTTCCCTCTTGAATGTAGAATACCGCGTCCGCGGCATCTCCCTGCACGAACACGCTCCGACCTTTGCCAACTTTCGAGATCGATTTCCCGGCCCCGACCTTGGCAAGGAATGCTCTGGGATCAAAGTCCTTCGCCGCTTTCACCAAGGCAGGACTCTCGTTCGCTGGACCATTAACACGCAATCATACTACCACAATTGAAAGGATGTTCACCCGTTGGAAGGCCGCGTGGCGTGCGGCAAATCGGGAACTGAAATGACGAGGGGAAGCGCTCGGCTCGACCTGGGCTTCAGGGATTTCGTCCCATCGAGTTCTCCGTTCAAAGTAGATACGACGAATTTGATGCTTGACCATCTGGCGACGACTGCCTGGTCTGCTTTGCAGGAGCCCCCTTCCACTGCGCAAGATGCAGACGTGTCGAGGGGCCGGCGCGTCTATGCGCAGATTTCCGCCGCGCGACTTGCCTGACTATCCGCGCAGCTCCACAGCTTTCTTGCTACCAAGCGATTCGGCACAAGCTTTCGCAACGGCTGAATTTGGCTCAGTGCTTCCCGGCATCGTGGCCCAACCGCCTTTTTCGACGAACTTGCTCTGATCCCACGCATAGGTCGTCTTCTTCATTGCGACCAGATTTTCCGACGCATCAGCGGCTTGTTGAAACTTCTCAACGCAGATGGGTGTGAGAGCTGCGACGACAGCCGTCGCAGCACTATTCCTCGCGAGCGTCTCGGCGGCCCCACCCGTCACCCAGCCGCCCCAGCTGAAACCCACGATTGCCAGAGCAATTGCTCCGGCCACGGCTCCCCACAGTGCCGGCCGCACGGCAGCTTTCGTCTCGCTGGAGATTTCCATGATTTTCGCCTTGATTTGGAGGTATGTTGAGCTTCACCGGTTAAGGAGGCTAGACACGTCGAGGGATCGGCGTCTGTACCAAATTGCTCACTACACTCGCGTAGGGATACCTTCGGGATGGCTTGATGCGCCGGCTCGCTGCAGTCTGATGCCAGCGCGCCACGGCGAGTATCTGCACCCTTGATGCTCCTGGAAATGCAGGGCCTTTGTGAGATTCTCCGCCTTTCGCAGTTGAGCGCGGGCGGTACCAATAATCGGTTCAGGTGTTCCTTTTCGAACAGACGGCGACGCCTCTCCCCGCTTTATTCCTGCATTGCCTGACTTGAATATATTACCGATCAGCCCGGCCCTCGCGGCCGGGCTTTTCGCTTGGGAAGGCCGTTCGCAGTCGAGGGCGATAGAACAGCAGTCTCACCTCGGCGTCTCGGCAAACGAGGAGAAGCTTCCCTGGAAGGGTTTGCCGGACTGCGGAGTGCGCATGCGGTTCTCAACTGACCCTTTCCTGTGAGCAGATCGTCGCTTCTGCCTCCTGGAAATCGGCCATCCCTTCCCTTGTCTGCCGTTCGGCCATGAGCGGTTTGACCTAGAAATCCATACCGCCCATGCCTCCCATGCCGCCGCCACCCGCAGGCGCGCCGCCGCCGGCGTTCCTCTTCGGCACCTCGGCCACCATGGCTTCGGTGGTGATCAGGAGAGCCGCAACCGAGGCCGCGTTCTGGATCGCCACGCGAACCACCTTGGTCGGGTCGATGATGCCCTTGGCGACCAAGTTGCCATACTCACCGGTCTGCGAGTCGAAGCCGTAGGCGTACTGTTCCTTTTCCAGGATCTTGCCGACGATCACCGAGCCGTCTTCACCGGCGTTGATCGCGATCTGGCGAGCGGGAGCCGACAGCGCCTTGCGCACGATCTCGACGCCGGTCTTCTGGTCGTCGTTCTTGGTGCGCAGCCCCTTGAGATGCTCGGAGGCACGGAGCAGGGCGACGCCGCCGCCCGGGACGATGCCTTCCTCGACCGCCGCGCGGGTCGCATGCATCGCGTCATCAACGCGATCCTTGCGCTCCTTCACCTCGACCTCGGTCGCGCCGCCGACGCGGATCACCGCGACGCCGCCTGCGAGCTTGGCGAGACGCTCCTGGAGTTTCTCACGGTCGTAGTCCGAGGTGGTCTCCTCGATCTGCGCCTTGATCTGGGCCACGCGCGCCTCGATGTCGGCCTTCTTGCCGGCGCCGTTGACGATCGTTGTGTTCTCCTTGTCGATCATCACCTTCTTGGCGCGACCGAGCATGTTGAGCGTGACGTTCTCGAGCTTGATGCCGAGATCTTCCGAGATCGCCTGGCCGCCGGCCAGGATCGCGATGTCCTGCAGCATGGCCTTGCGGCGATCGCCGAAGCCCGGCGCCTTGACGGCCGCAACCTTCAGGCCGCCGCGCAGACGGTTGACGACGAGGGTGGCGAGCGCCTCGCCTTCCACGTCTTCGGCGATGATAACGAGCGGCTTGCCGCTCTGTACGACTGCTTCCAGGAGCGGCAGCAGTTCGTTCAGGCTGGAGAGCTTTTTCTCGTAGATCAGGATATAGGCGTCGTCCATCTCAACGCGCATCTTGTCGGCGTTGGTGACGAAGTAGGGCGAGATGTAGCCGCGGTCGAACTGCATGCCTTCGACGACTTCGAGTTCGGTCTCGAGCGATTTGGCTTCTTCAACCGTAATGACGCCCTCGTTGCCGACCTTCTTCATGGCGTCGGAGAGGAACTTGCCGATCTCCGCATCGCCGTTGGCCGAGATGGTGCCAACCTGAGCGATCTCCTCGTTCGAGGTGACCTTCTTGGAGTTCTTGACGAGGTCGGCGACCACGGCGTCCACTGCCAAGTCGATGCCGCGCTTGAGGTCCATCGGGTTCATGCCGGCGGCAACCGCCTTGGCGCCTTCCTTCACGATCGCAGCCGCGAGCACGGTGGCGGTGGTGGTGCCATCGCCGGCCGCGTCAGCTGACTTGGAGGCGACTTCGCGCACCATCTGTGCGCCCATGTTCTCGAACTTCTCTTCGAGCTCGATCTCCTTGGCGACGGTGACGCCATCCTTGGTGATGCGGGGAGCGCCGAACGACTTGTCGAGGACAACGTTGCGGCCCTTCGGACCGAGCGTCACCTTTACCGCGTTGTTGAGAATTTCGACGCCGCGCAACATGCGGTCGCGGGCATCGACGCCGAATTTGACTTCTTTGGCTGACATGGCGATCTCCGTTTTCAACTGGTCAGATCCCAAAGGCCGCGCAACTGGCGAGCTCTTGAGGGATGAGATTTGAATTGCGGGCCTCATCCTTCGAGAACCCGGCTACGCCGAATCCTCAGGGTAAGGAAAACCGGCTGGCGCTTACGCGGCCTTCTTCTTGGCGGCCGGCAGATCAGTGAGGACGCCCATGATGTCGCTTTCCTTCACGATCAGCAGGTCGACGCCGTCGATCTTGACTTCAGTGCCGGACCACTTGCCGAACAGCACGCGGTCGCCGACCTTCAGGTCGATCGGGATCAGCTTGCCGGCTTCGTCGCGGCCACCGGGGCCGACGGCGATGACTTCGCCCTGGGAGGGCTTCTCCTTGGCGGTGTCCGGAATGATGATGCCACCGGCTGTCTTGTCATCGGCCTCTATGCGCTTGACCACGACGCGGTCATGGAGCGGACGGAATTTCATGCGATCCTCCCTGGCTTTTGTGATTATTTCTGGATTGGCAGTCGTAATGAAGCACGTGCCGTAAACGAAGTCTTCCGCTTCCATCAAGACGTGAGGCTTCGTCTCAAAAATTGGCGGCGACCAGATCGTAAGAGCCCCTGCTGCCGCGGACGTACACCCTGGCAGCGGCGGCACATATCACATCACGATTGGAATCGAATGCGCTCAGGAAATCCGATTCATTGTTGGAGTGAGCGCCCGGTTCAAGTCGCCTCAGCGCGTCTTCCTCTATGAAGAACGATGCCTCTAACGCGCTATCGTATCCCCAAAAACGCACGGCGTGCCGCGTTCGGTCATATGAACGACTGAAATTCGGAAACTCGATCATGGTTGGGTCCGATCAAGTTTGCGCAACGGGAATAGGTTCTGAGAGCGATCCGGCTGCGCTAAACCATAAATGGCTACTCTGGAATCGGATTACAACTGCCCACGAAAATTAAGTGCGACCAGCCTCGTGATCTTCTTCGGGCTGTTGATCGTCGCTGCAATAAATTTTCAGTGGTAGTCCTCCCGGCTCACCCGCGCTATCGGCTCAAGCCAACAGCTAGTTGGCTGCGCTGAAATGACTCACGAGCTGAATGTCTGCGCGGCGGCAGTTGATGCGATCCCTTCACAAGGTACGACCGTCACTCGTACTGCGCTCAGTCCTACAGGTGGTCAGCTTGTCTTCAGCGACCCGCGCGATCATTGTGCGAAATTCGCGAACACCGTCCGGGTAACTGATCTCGAGTTTCTGGAAGATGTTCTGAGTAAATGGTGGCGAACAAAAACAGCGACGTCTCCAACGGACAGCGCCATCCGCTCTCCAGATGGGGCAACGGTGACGTCGATTTGGTAAGCAATATCAATTGGCTGGGGCGGGAGGGATCGAACCTCCGAATGGCGGAATCAAAATCCGCTGCCTTACCGCTTGGCTACGCCCCAACAGGCGACCAGGGAACGGACGGAAGAACCGGCTACCGCAGATTCCCGCTGGTCGCAGCCGGTCTATAGGGAGCGGCGCGGCATTTCAACCGCCTGGAGGGGCAAAATACCTGAGGTCCAGGACCGGGGCCGGCGCTGGCCGTGCCACCCTTTATTATAGGCCCGGCGGCGGCGCCGTTCCGGGCCGGCGCAGTCCCGGCGTTCGGGCAGTTGAGACCTCCCCCGTTTCATGGGAATACGGCGCCAATACCTGTCCACGGGAGTGAGCCATGACCTACCGCGCGCCGATCTCAGACATGCTGCTGTCGCTCAACCATGGCGCCGGCCTGAAGGCTGCCGTGGAGGCCGGCCATTACGGCGATTTCGACGGCGACATCGTGAGCGCCGTGCTGGAGGAAGCCGGCAAGTTCGCAACCGACGTGCTGGCGCCGCTCAACCAGGTCGGCGACGAGCACGGCATCAAGCTCAGCGATGGCAAGGTCACGACTGCGCCGGGCTGGCCGGACGCCTACAAGCGCTGGACCGAGGGCGGCTGGAACGCGGTCTCCGGCCCGGAGGATTTCGGCGGCCAGGGCTTGCCGATCGCGATCAACGCGGCCTGCACCGAGATCTGGAGCGCCTCCAACGTCGCCTTCGGCCTCTGCCCGCTGCTGACGGCCTCGGCGATGGAGGCGCTGGACGCCCATGGCAGCGACGAGCTGAAGAAGATCTATCTGGAAAAGCTCGTCTCCGGCGAATGGACCGGCACGATGCAGCTGACCGAGCCGCAGGCCGGCTCCGACGTCGGCGCGCTGCGCACCCGCGCCGACAAGCAGGCCGACGGCACCTATCGCATCAAGGGGACGAAGATCTTCATCACCTATGGCGAGCACGACATGACCGACAACATCGTGCATTTCGTGCTGGCGCGCCTGCCGGACGCGCCCGCGGGTACCAAGGGGATCTCGCTGTTCCTCGTGCCGAAGTTCATGGTCAATGCCGATGGCTCGCTCGGCGCGCGCAATGACATCTATGCGTCGGGCGTCGAGCACAAGCTCGGCATGCATGCTTCCCCCACCTGTACCATGACCATGGGCGATCATGGCGGCGCGATCGGCTTCCTCGTCGGCGAAGAGAACCAGGGCATGCGCTGCATGTTCACGATGATGAACCAGGCCCGCCTCGGCGTCGGGCTGGAGGGCGTCGGCGTCGCCGATCGCGCCTACCAGCAGGCGCTGGCCTATGCGCAGGAGCGCAAGCAGGGCCGCGCCATCGGCAAGACGGGCGACGGCTCGGACGCGATCTTCGTGCATCCCGACGTCAAGCGCATGCTGATGCGGATGCGGGCGCAGACCGCGGCCGCACGCACCATCTGCTATGCGACCGCGGTCGCGATCGACGTCTCCACGCGCGCCAGGGATCCGAAGGTTCGCGCGGATGCCGCCGCACGCGCGGCGCTGCTGACGCCAATGGCGAAGGGCTATTCCACCGATATCGGCAACGAGGTCGCCTATCTCGGCGTGCAGGTGCACGGCGGCATGGGCTTCATCGAGGAGACCGGCGCCGCGCAGCACTACCGCGATGCGCGCATCACCGCGATCTACGAGGGCACCAACGGCATTCAGGCGATCGATCTCGTCACGCGCAAGCTCGCGGCCAATGGCGGCGCTGCAGTATGGGTGCTGCTCGACGAACTCTCGGCAACCGTGAAGCAGGTCGAAGCCTCCAACGATCCTGCTTTCGGCACCACAGGTACGAAGCTGCGCGAAGCGCTGGAGTCGCTGACGCGCACCAGCAAGTGGCTGTTGGAGCGCGTTGCATCTGCGCCTAACGAGGCGCTCGCCGGCGCGACGCCGTATCTGCAGCAGTTCGGCTCGACGCTCGGCGGCTGCATGCTGGCCTCCGAGGCGCTCGCCGCGAAGGCCGACGGCAACACCGACGCTGCGCGCTACGTCTCGCTCGCACGCTTCTTCGCAGAGAACATCACGGTGCAGGCCGGCGCGCTGGAGCGCACGGTGACGGAGAGCGCGGAGTCGGTCGCTGCGGCGGATGCGGTGTTGTTGGGGTAAGGGTGGCTACGACGCTGCGAGCTTCGCCCTTCTCCCTGGCCGCCACAGCACGATTCCCGCCGCCACGAGATCGAGCATCACACATATCGCAAACGCGCTCGTGTAGTTGCCGGTGAAACTCCGCACGAGGCCGATGATGCCGGGGCCAAAGGCGCTGACGACGCCGCTGATCGACGTGCCCAATCCCATTGCGGCGGCAAAGGCGGCAGCACCGATCTCGCGCTGGATGATCAAGGGCGGGAACGTGATCATGTTGCCGATCGAGAAGCCGTAGACGGCGCAGCAGACGAGCAGCACGGTCGGGTTCGTGCTTTGGAGAAGCACGAACAGCGCCGCCGCCTGGCTCGTCATCGACGCCGCGCAGGCGAGCCGCGGATCGAGCCGGTCGACGAACAGGCCGAGCGACAGGCGGCCGACCACCGCCATCGCCGCCATGATGGTGACCGCAAGGCCTGCGGCATAACGCCCGATCAGCGGCTCGAGGAACGTCACCTGGTGGATGATGAATCCCATCTGCGCCAGCAGCGCGATCGCGATCGGCAGCACCATGGTCCAGAACGCCGCGTTGGCGAGCAGCGTCTTGCGGGAATGGGCCGGCGCGGCCATGCCAGCGGACGAGCGGCCGCCCGATGCCGGCGATATCTGCGTCGGCCAGCCGATGAAAATGACGACCACCGGAAGCACCAGCACCACCATCGCCATCGTAGCGGCAAGCATGGCGGACTGGAAGCCGATGCTGCCGGTCAGCGACAACAACAGCGGAACGAGGACGATGCCGCCGCAGGTCGCGCCGTTGAAGGCGAGGCTGAGCGCGAGCCCGCGGCGCCGTTCGAACCAGGCGTTCAGCACGGTGGCGATCACCACGGTGCCCATGCCGGTCCAGCCGACCGACATCAGCGCATAGGCGAGATAAAGCTGCCAGGTCGTCTGCATCAGCGCCAGCAGCACGGTCGACGCGCCGAGCGCCGACAGGCCGCTCAGGATCAGCGCGCGCAGCCCGATGCGGGCGAGCAGATCGTCGGTGAAGATGACGAGCACGGAGGTGAGGAGAAACGAGAAGGTGCTCGCCGCGGAGACCAGCGTGCCCGGCCAGCCATGGGCGCGCTGGAGCTCGGCGAGATAGACGCCCTGGCCATAGAGGCCGAAGCCGAACATGAAGAAGGCCATCAAGAAACAGGCCAGCACGACGCGCCAGCCGCGATAACGCAGCGAGGATTCGTCAACGCCCGTTGCGGCAATCATCAAACGAACAATCGGCCAAAGGAACCGGCATTGGGCAATCGTGCCCTACAACCCCCGGTTTTTCAAATGAAACATTGTAGCCATTTGTTGCAATGCGCAACTGCATGTGCGAAGCAATACAACCGGCATGATCCGGTGCGGTGCGGTTCCCGATCAGAAAAACGACAGCGCGCCATGCGGCGGACTCACGGGGACGTTCTCGAAAAGGTCGAGCGGGCGGATTGGCACGCCTGCAAGATGATGTAGGCTGAGGCTTGCGAGACTCGCCAAGGCAAGCGTCGCGGCGACCGCAGGGGGCTCTCATGCCGAATGGCAATATCGTCGTCACCGAAGAGCGCGGAACGCGCGTCATCACCCTGCGCCGCCCGAGCAAGAAAAACGCGATCACGCAGGACATGTATCGCGAGATGAGCCGCGCGATCGACACCGCGCAGAACAATCCCGACATCCGCTGCATGATCATCACCGGCGGCTCCGGCGTGTTCACCGCCGGCGACGACATCGACGACTTCATGCAGGCCGAACCGAATTCCGAGACGCTGTCGGACGGCGCAAAATTTCTCTATTCGCTCGCCCTCAACGTCAAGCCGATCATCGCGGCCGTCGATGGCGCCTCGATCGGCATGGGCACCGTGATGCTGTTTCATTGCGACTATGTGCTCGCCTCGAACGCCGCGACCTTCTCCGCGCCCTATATCCATCTCGGGCTCGTTCCGGTCGGCGCGGCCAGCCTCCTGATGCCGAACACGATGGGCTACCAGCGCGCCTTCGCGATGCTGGTGATGGGGCGGACTTTCACCGCCGCGGAGGCGCACGCGGCAGGCTTCGTCAACACCGTGGTCTCGCCGGGACATACCGAGGTCGAGGCGCGCAAGGTGGCGCGCGATATCTGCCGGCTGCCGGCCGAGGCGGTCGCGGCCTCGCGCAAGCTGCTGCGCGCCGCGCCCGAGGAGCTCACCCGCCGCATCGACCAGGAGGCCCATCTGTTCGGCGAGCGGTTGAAGTCGGACGAGGCGATTGCCGCGTTCAAGGCGTTTGCAAACCGGAAGAAGAGGTAGGGCGCCCTCTTCCCCTAGTGCGAGGCGGGTGACGGGTCTGTCTCAACGAGTCCGGCACCGTAGGGTGGGCAAAGGCGCACTTGCGCCGTGCCCACCATCAATCCACAACCGCAACAGAAGCGGTGGACACGCTTCGCTTTGCCCACCCTACGACACTCCCGCAAGGGGAGAAGGAAGAAAGCTTCGTGAAATCTTCGCGCGGAACGACTAATCTTGTTCCATGCAATACCGATCCATCCTTGCCTCGCTCGCTCTCGTCGCCACCCTCCCCGCCTCGGCCCAGACCGCCGCGCCGGTCGAGCTGCGCATTCTCGCCATCAACGATTTCCACGGCAATCTGCGTCCGCCGCCGGGCGGCATCCGGATCAATGATCCCGAAGACAAAAGCAAGAAGGTCATGGTCGCGGCCGGCGGCGCGGAGTACATGGCGACGCTGGTCAAGCAGCTGCGCGAGGGGCACGCAAACACGATCTTCGTTGCCGCCGGCGACCTGATCGGCGCGAGCCCGTTCCTGTCGGCAATGTTTCACGACGAGCCCTCGGTCGAGTCGCTCTCGATGATGGGGCTTGCGATCACCTCTGTCGGCAATCACGAGTTCGACGAGGGCAAGACCGAGCTCTTGCGGATGCAGAACGGCGGCTGCCATCCGGTCGACGGCTGCCAGGGGCCGCATCCCTTCACGGGCGCCAAGTTCCATTATCTCGCGGCTTCCACCGTGGAGACCGCGACCGGCAAGAGCGTACTGCCGCCCTACGAGATCAGGGAGTTCGAGGGCATCCCCGTCGCCTTCATCGGACTGACCTTGAAGGAGACCGCGGGCATCGTCTCGCCCTCAGGCATTGCCGGGCTCGAATTCCGCGACGAGGCCGAGACGGTGAACGCGCTGGTGCCGCAGCTGAAGGCGCGTGGCGTCGAGGCGATCGTGGTGCTGATCCACCAGGGCGGCGAGCCCTCGGGCGACTACAATGAATGCCCCGCCATCACGGGGCCGATCGTCGACATCGTCAAGAAATTCGACCGCGCCGTCGACGTCGTCGTCAGCGGCCACACCCACCGCGCCTATGTCTGCGACATCGACGGGCGGCTCGTCACCAGCGGTGACAAATACGGCACGCTGGTCACCGCGATCGACCTCAAGCTCGATCCTGTGACCCGCGACATCGTCAGCGCCAAAGCCGAGAACGTCATCGTCGCCAATGCCTCGCTGGCGAAGGATCCCGAACAGACCGCGTTGATCGAAGCCTATGACAAGCTGTCGGCACCGATTGCGAATCGCCCGGCCGGATCGGTGACGCAGACGCTGTCGCGCGTGCCGAACGAGGCCGGCGAGAGCGCGCTCGGCGACGTCATCGCGGACGCGCAGCTCGCCGCGACGAAGGACGCCAAGGATGGCAGCGCTGTCATCGCGCTCACCAATCCCGGCGGCATCCGCACCGACATTGTCCCGAAGGAGAACGGCGCGGTGTCGTTCGGCGAACTGTTCGCGAGCCAGCCGTTCCGCAATCGCCTTGTTACGATGACGCTCACGGGCGGCCAGCTCAAGGACATGCTGGAGCAGCAATGGCTCGATCCGAAGCGCCCGCGGATTCTCCAGGTCTCGAACGGGTTCAGCTACACTTGGGATGCGACGAAACCGTTCGGCGAGCGAATCAGCCTTGAGAAGATGACGCTCAACGGCAAGCCGGTCGAGCCTGGAAGCGGCTACCGCGTCACCGTCAACGATTACCTCGCCGTCGGCGGCGACGGTTTTACGGCCGCCAAACAAGGCACATCGCAGCAATATGGCGGCTACGACGCGGACGCGCTGTTCGCCTTCTTCAGGGCGCACGGACCGATCGGTCCGCTGCCGCCCACCCGCATCCTGCGCGTGAATTGATCCGGATCAAACGGACTTGTCCGGAACCACCCTTTGCCATCCCCGCCCAAGCGCTTAGATTGCGTTTTGCATTTGCGTTTTGCATTTGCGTTTTGGCTCGGGATGCGCCAAGCGACGTCGAGAGCCCGTTCCCTGTGAGGCCGACCTGATGAGCACGCTTCTCCTCTCCCACAAGGCCTGCCTCGACCACGTCACGCCGCCGGGACACCCTGAAAGGCCCGACCGCCTGCGGGCGGTGGAGGAAGCGCTGTCGCAGGAGCGCTTCCAGTTCCTGGCGCGCGACCTGGCACCGGAAGGCGATCTCGATCTCGTGACGCTGTGCCACAACGAGCATTACGTCACCGAGCTGCGCCACATCGCGCCGACCAGCGGTCAGGTCTATATCGACGGCGACACCTCGATGTCACCAGGCACGTGGGAAGCGGTGATGCGCGGCGTCGGCGGCGCAGTGGCTGCGACCGAAGCGGTGATGAATGGCGAGCATCGCAACGCCTTCGTCGCGGTGCGCCCGCCCGGACATCACGCCGAGATCGGCAAGCCGATGGGCTTCTGCTTCTTCGACAATGCCGCGATCGCCGCGCGTCATGCGCAGCGCAAATACGGCATCCAGCGCGCCGCCATCGTCGATTTCGACGTGCATCACGGCAACGGCACGCAGGACATCTTCTGGTCCGATCAGACCGTGATGTACTGCTCGACGCATCAGATGCCGCTGTTTCCGGGTACCGGCGCGAAGGGCGAGCGCGGCGACCACGACACCATCGTCAATGCGCCGCTCGCTTCCGAAGACGGCGGACCAGAATTCCGCGCCGCGTTCGAGCAACTGATCCTGCCGCGCCTCGAAAAATTCAGCCCCGAGCTTCTCGTCATCTCCGCGGGCTTCGATGCGCATTACCGCGATCCGCTGGCCTCGCTGAATTTGCGCGCGGAGGACTACACCTGGGTCACGCGCAAGCTGATGGACCTTGCCGACAAGTCCGCAGGGGGCCGCATTGTTTCGGTGCTCGAGGGCGGCTATGACCTGCAAGGATTGAAAGAATCTGTTACGGCGCATGTCGGCGCCCTGATGGGCGCTTGACGCACCCGCCACATTACGCCCGCAAAACTGCGCTTTTTCTCACGTGAAGCGGGCAATGGGAAACGGATATGGCCGAAAATACCCAAGTCGACGTCTCCAGGCTCACCTTCGAACGCGCCATCGAGGAGCTCGAAACCATCGTGAAGCGGCTCGAGGACGGCAAGGTGCCGCTCGAGGAATCCGTGACGATCTACGAGCGCGGCGAGGCGCTGAAGCGCCGCTGCGAGGAATTGCTGCGCCAAGCCGAGGCACGCGTCGACAAGATCACCACCGATGCCAGCGGCCAGGCCACCGGCACCGCACCGCTCGACGTGCAGTAAGGTCCCCGTTTCAAGCCGCCCGCCTCAAGCATCGGCCATCTGCAGTTTTTCATGATCGCACGCCGCTGTTTGGGCTTACAGCCCTCGGCGGCCAGGCACTGACATCGACGAGTTCCCCCGGCCAGGGCCTCTCGGGCTCGCGAATCTGGCCAAAACGGCCTTCCTCTCGCCCAAAATGCAGGCGAGGAACCGGGCAAGACTGGAACCCATCCGCCGGCGCCAGGATTAACCAAGCTGGCCCGCGGGTTGCAGGTGCATACCCCTAAACGACCCTGCGGGTTGGCTTTGGCCCAAGCTTTGGTGTAAAGCTGCGCGGAGTGTGGCTTTTTGCAAGCCTTGCGTGGGCACAAATTACCGACGACAAGCGCTTCAAACTGCTAATGAAATTGGCTGGGACGGACGAAGCCGATCTAAGTGACAGGGATCACAGGGACTGAACCGGAGCGCACCTAAGCTCACCTAAGCTTGAAGACGGGGCCCTCCCCCATGCAGGTGGCTCCGACGGTTTAAGGACTCGCGCTGCGCCGATATTGTGCAAACCCATCGCGCACCGGAACGATCTTCCGGCGCTGACAAATTGGAAATCGCCGTGAACGCATACAGTAAAACGCCGCTTCTCGACACCATCCATACGCCGGATGACCTGCGCAAGCTCAAGATCGAGCAGGTTCGCCAGGTCGCCGACGAGCTGCGGCAAGAGACCATCGATGCCGTCTCGGTGACCGGCGGTCACTTCGGCGCCGGCCTCGGCGTGGTCGAGCTCACCACCGCGATCCATTATGTCTTCGACACGCCGCGCGACCGGCTGATCTGGGACGTCGGCCATCAGGCCTATCCGCACAAGATCCTCACCGGCCGGCGCGACCGCATCCGCACGCTGCGCACCGGCGGCGGCCTGTCCGGCTTCACCAAGCGCAGCGAGAGCGATTACGATCCGTTCGGCGCGGCGCATTCCTCGACCTCGATTTCCGCCGGCCTCGGCATGGCGGTCGCGCGCGACCTTTCCGGCGGCAAGAACAACGTTATCGCCGTCATCGGTGACGGCGCGATGTCAGCCGGCATGGCCTATGAAGCCATGAACAACGCCGGCGCCATGAACTCGCGCCTGATCGTGATCCTCAACGACAACGACATGTCGATCGCGCCGCCGGTCGGCGCCATGAGCGCCTATCTGTCGCGCCTCTACTCCGGCAAGACCTATCGCACGCTGCGCGATGCGGCCAAGCAGATCAACAAGCGCCTGCCCAAGATCATCGCCAACCGCGCCAACCGCGTCGAGGAATATTCGCGCGGCTTCATGATGGACGGCGGCACGCTGTTCGAGGAGCTCGGCTTCTATTACGTCGGCCCGATCGACGGTCATAACCTCGACCATCTGCTGCCCGTGCTGAAGAACGTGCGCGACATGGAGACCGGCCCGATCCTGGTCCACGTCGTGACGCAGAAGGGCAAGGGCTACGGCCCGGCGGAGGCTTCCGCCGACAAGTACCACGCGGTCGTCAAGTTCGACGTCGCGACCGGCACCCAGGCCAAGGCCAAGCCGAATGCGCCGGCCTACCAGAACGTGTTCGGCCAGAGCCTCGTCAAGGAAGCGCAGAAGGACGACAAGATCGTCGCCATCACCGCGGCGATGCCGTCCGGCACCGGCGTCGACATCTTCAACAAGGCCTTCCCCGACCGCACCTTCGACGTCGGCATCGCCGAGCAGCACGCGGTGACGTTCGCCGCCGGTCTTGCGAGCGAAGGCTACAAGCCGTTCTGCGCGATCTATTCGACCTTCCTGCAGCGCGGCTACGACCAGATCGTGCATGACGTCGCGATCCAGAACCTGCCCGTCCGCTTCGCCATCGACCGCGCCGGCCTCGTCGGCGCCGACGGCGCGACGCATGCCGGCTCGTTCGACAACGCCTATCTCGGCTGCCTGCCGAACATGGTGATCATGGCCGCGGCGGACGAAGCCGAGCTCGTGCACATGGTGGCGACCCAGGTCGCGATCGACGACCGTCCGAGCTCGCTGCGCTATCCGCGCGGCGAAGGCCGCGGCATCGAGATGCCCGAAGTCGGCGTTCCGCTCGAGGTCGGCAAGGGCCGCATGATTCGCCAGGGCAGCAAGATCGCCTTGCTCTCCTTCGGTACGCGCCTCGCCGAATGCGAGAAGGCGGCCGACGAACTCGCCGCCCACGGCCTCTCCACCTCGATCGCCGATGCGCGCTTCATGAAGCCGCTCGACACCGAGCTGGTTCTGAAGCTCGCCCGCGACCACGAGATCCTGATCACGATCGAGGAAGGCTCGGTCGGCGGGTTCGGCTCGCATGTCGCGCAGTACCTGACCGATCAGGGCGCGCTCGACGGCGGCATGGTCAAGTTCCGCTCGATGGTGCTGCCCGACGTGTTCCAGGACCACGACACGCCGGCCGCGATGTACGGCCGTGCCGGTCTCGACGCCAAGGGCATCGTCGCCAAGGTGTTCGAGGCGCTGGGCAAGGACGTCAAGACCGAGACGGTCAAGCTCGCCTAACGGCGAGCTTCGACCTTCGCGAACCAGCGCGACCTTCATGAAAATCTATCTGGCAGGGCCCGACGTGTTCCTGCCGGATGCGGTTGAGATCGGCCGGCAAAAGGCCGCGATCTGCGCTGCGCATGGGCTCACCGGCCTCTACCCCCTCGACAACGCCATCGATCTCACTTCGCCCGACGCCTCGCGGCAGATCTTTTGCGGCAACGAGGCGATGATGGACGAAGCCGATGCCATCATCGCCAACCTCACCCCGTTCCGCGGTGCCGGCGCCGACCCCGGCACCGTCTACGAGCTCGGCTACATGGCCGGCCGCCGCAAGTTTTGCCTGGCCTATTCCAACGACGGCGCCGTCTATGCCGACCGCGTCGGCCGCTTCATGGACGTGACCTCCGAGGACGGACGGCTGGTCGATGCACAGGGGCTGACGGTCGAGGATTTTGGCCTCGTCGACAACCTCATGATGATCCATGCGCTGGAGCTGCACGGCTGCCCGCTGATGACGCCGGCGCAGATGCCGATCGACGTCTGGCACGATCTGGCCGCGTTCGAGGCTTGCGTCCGGATCGCGGCCGCGCGATTGATCGCACCATAGACGTTTCAGTCGCCTCCGGAGATCCGATGTCCCCTGCCCGCAAGCGTGCGGATGTTCTGCTGGTCGAGCGCGGCTTGTTCGAGAGCCGGGCGCGGGCGCGCGCGGCGATCGAGGCCGGGCTCGTCACCGCCGACGACAAGCAGGTCGCGAAACCCTCGGAGACGATCGCTGAGGACGCGGTGATTCAGGCCGAGCCTGCGCATCCCTATGTCTCGCGCGGCGGCGTCAAGCTGGCCGGCGCGCTGGAGCGCTACCCCATCGAGATCGAGGACCATGTCTGCCTCGATGTCGGCGCCTCCACCGGCGGTTTCACCGAGGTGCTGCTGGCGAACGGCGCCAGCCTGGTGTTCGCCATCGATGTCGGCACCAGCCAGCTGCATCCTTCGCTGCGCGACCATCCCAAGATCGTGTCGATGGAGGAGACTGACATCCGCAGCTATGATGGCAAGCGGCTGCCGGCGCGGCCCGACGTCGTCGTCATCGATGTCAGCTTCATCTCGCTCAAGACGGTGCTGCCCGTGGCGCTGTCACTGGCAGCGGCGCCGATGAGCCTGCTGGCGCTGATCAAGCCGCAGTTCGAGGCCGATCGAAAGCACAACAAGAAGGGCATCATCCGCGACGCCGCCGTGCATCAGGAGATCTGCGACGACATCGCGGTCTTCGCCGCTTCGCTCGGCTGCACCGACATCGAGGTGTTCCCCTCCCCGATCACGGGCGGTGACGGCAATATCGAATTCTTCCTGGGCGCGCGCCGTGGTTGAGCGCGTGAGGATCGATCACGTCGGCCATCGCGGCGACGGCGTCTCGCTCGCTGCGGGCGATGCCGTCTATGTGCCCTACGCGCTTGGCGGCGAGACCGTCGAGGTCGACCACGTCGCCGGCAACCATCCCGACCGCCGCAAGCTGCTCGCGGTCGATGTCGCCAGCCCCGATCGCATCGAGCCGTTCTGTCCGCATTTCGGCATCTGCGGCGGCTGCGCCATCCAGCACTGGGCGCCCGCGCCATACCACGCCTGGAAGCGCGGCATCGTGGTCGAGACGCTGGCCCAGGCCGGCATCGATTGCGAGGTGGCGCCGCTGGTCGATGCCCATGGGGTTGGCCGTCGGCGCGTCACGCTGCACGGCCGGTTCGGCACGCATGACGTCCTCAAGGTCGGCTTCTCGGCGGCGAGCTCGCACGACGTCATCCCGATCCACCGCTGCCCGATCCTCGATCCCGGGCTCGAGGGTGCGCTCGACGCCGCCTGGGCGCTTGCCGAACCGCTGACGTCCAAAATGGCGGTGACGAAGCCGCTGGACATCCAGGTCACCGCGACCGCCAACGGTCTCGATGTTGACGTGCGCGGCTCCGGCCCGCTGCCGACGGCGCTGGTCACGGCGCTTTCGCGCGTCGCCGAGCAGCATCGGCTGGCGCGGCTGACGCGGCACGGCGAGTTGGTGCTGCAACGCCTTCCGCCGACGGTGCGGATGGGCCGCGCCGAGGTGACGCTGCCGCCGGGCTCTTTCCTGCAGGCAACGATCGCGGGCGAGGAGACGCTGGCGTCGCTCGTCGCCGAGCGTGTCGGCAAGGCCAAGGAGGTTCTCGACCTCTTCTGCGGCGTCGGCCCGTTCGCTCTCCGGCTTGCGGAAAAGGCACGCGTCACCGCCTATGACAACGATGCCGGCGCCGTCGCGGCGCTCGTGAAGGCGGCGCGCACACCAGGGCTGAAGCCGATCAAGGCCGAACCGCGCGACCTGTTCCGCCGCCCGCTGGTGCCGCCGGAGCTGCGCGACTTCGACGCTGTGGTGTTCGACCCGCCGCGCCAGGGCGCGCAGGCGCAGGCGCTGAAACTCGCTGCGAGCAAGGTCCCCGTCGTGATCGCGGTGTCCTGCAACGCCGCAACCTTCGCCCGCGACGCCCGGCTCCTGATTGACGGCGGCTACAGGATCGAGACCGTGGTCCCGGTCGACCAGTTCCGCCACACACCGCACGTGGAATTGGTGGCGCGGTTCGCGCGCTGATGCGCTACCTGCCGCTCACCGGCCGATTGCTTCCAGACTGCTATGCCGACGGCTCGAATTGCGGCTGCCATCGCAGCAGGTAGGACTGCAGCGAGCGCACTGCGATCGCCAACAGGATTCCGACGAACATCATGACGAAGATGGCGACCATCATCTCGCTGGCATTGGCGCGCGCCTCGGCTTCGATGATGAGCTTGCCGAGCCCGCGCTCGGCGCCGATGAACTCGCCGACGATGACGCCGATCAGCGCGAAAGACACCGCCGGCAACAGCGACGCGAACACCCAGGCCAGCGCGGAGGGGATCACCACCGTGCGCAGCACGGTGAGTTCGCTGGCACCGAGCAGACGGGCAGCGGCGATCTGGTCGCGGTCGACGGCACGCGTTCCCTCGAAGGTGTTGAAGAACACCACGAAGAACACGACGAGCCAGGCAGTGGCTATCTTGGAGAGATCGCCGAGGCCGAAGATCAGGATGACGAGCGGCACCAGCGCGATGCGCGGTATCGAGTTGAGCGCCACGACATAGGGCCCGAACACGCGGGCAAGGAAGTCCGAACGGCCGAGGACCAGGCCAGCCGCTACTCCGCTCGCGGACCCGAAAAGAAACCCCCACCAGGTGTTCTTCAGCGTGACGAGCGTGGCGAGCCACAAATTGTTGTCGTTGCCATTGATGCAGGCCGCGAACCCGGCGGGATCGGCAAAGCAGCCAAGCCGCAGGAAGCTCTGCCAGATCAACGACGGCTTGGCGACGAAATACGGATCGAGGATTTTCGGCACATAGGCCTTCGGCAACAGCGCCTTGCTCCATTCGAAGCCCCACTGCCAGACGACGAGAACCACCACGAGAATGGCCACTTGCCAGAACAGGATGGCGCTACGGCTCTTGGACATGATCATTCGGCCCTGGTGCGGCGGAATTCTTCGCCGAGGGAATGCCAGATGTGAGAGTAGAGGCGGCCGAATTCGGCGGTCTCGCGCACGTCCACGGGATCGCGCGGCCGCGGGATGGCGACGTCGAAATCTTCCTTGAGCCTCCCGGGCCGGGCCGAGAGCAGGATGATGCGGCTCGCCAGCGTCAAGGCCTCGCCGAGATCGTGGGTCACGAACAGCACGGTCTGCCGCTCGCGTTCCCAAATCTCCAGCAGCGTCTTGTGCATCTCGAGCTTGGTGTGGGTGTCGAGCGCGCCGAACGGCTCGTCCATCAGCAGGATCTCGGGCTCCATGATCAGCGTGCGCATCAAGGCGACGCGCTGGCGCATGCCGCCGGACAGCATGCTGGGGAAGCTCTGCGCAAAGCCGGAGAGCCCGGCCTTCTCGACGGCCGACGCGACGCGCCCGGCGCGCTCGGCCTTTCGCAGCCCCGCGATCTCCAGCCCATAGCCGATGTTCTGCTCCACGGTTCGCCAGGGAAACAGCGTGTCGCGCTGGAAGACATAGCCGACCCTGCGGTTGACCTTGCCGGTCTCAACCGTGTCCTCATCGATCAGGATGCGTCCGCCCGAGCGCGGCAATAGCCCCGCGACCATGTTGAGGATGGTGCTCTTGCCGCAGCCGGACGGGCCGAGCAGCGCGACGAACTCGCCCTGCTTGACCTCGAAGGAGACGTCATCGACCGCCACGAACTCGCGGCCGGACGCGTTGAAGCGCTTGGCGAGACCTCGCACCGCGATGCGGGTTCGCGCCTCCGCTCTCTCAACCTCGTCTCGCGCGAGCGCGAATCCCGGGCCTGGCGCAGCGATCATTTGTATTTCGCCCTCGCCGCCTGGAGGAAGCTGATGTCGATGACATCCTCGTATTTCGTCTCGGGAATATCCGTTCCCTTGCGGTACCAGGGTTTGGCGCCGCGTTCGAACGAGGACTTGTCGATGACGCCGTCATAGGCCCAGGTCGATTTGTCGAAGCCGAGCTCGGCGCTGATCGCATCGGGGTCGATGCCCGAGAAATATTTCGGCGTGACAAGTGCCTGCACGTCCGCGAGCGGTGTCGCCTTCACGAAAGCCATCGCGCGGTGGATCGCGTTCACATAGGCCTGCACCATCGCCTTGTCCTGCTCGATCGTGTCCTGGAGCGTGTAGATCACCAGCACGGGCAGCGTCCCGCCGAAATCCTTCTCGAATACGCCGGGCTTGGAGGTGTCATAGATCGTCCCGCCAAAGCCCTTCTTCTCGACCTCGACGATCCAGCTTGGCGGCGCCATGATGGCGTCGAACTGCTTGGTCTGCAGCGACGGAAACATCGTGTTGGGTCCGCCGCCGGCGACCCAGTTCACCCTGTCGCCGAGCCCACGCGTTTCGAACACATAGGTGCCGAACACCCAGGTACCCGACCCGATCGCGGTGGCCGCGACGATCGGCTTGGCGCCGTCAGGCCGTTTGTGCTCGGCGAGCTTCTCGACCGAATTGATACCGCCGTCGTAAAGGTCCTGCCGGACCACGATGTTGGCGTAGGAGCACACCATCTCGGTCGCGAGCAGGATCTTGCAGGGTTTGCCGCGCGCACTGAGCTGGAGCGGATGGCTGGCATCGCCATGCGCGAACAGGGCTTGTCCCGCCGCCAGCGTCTGACGGCCGAATGTGCCGGCGTTACCGGTGACGAGCTTGGAGTCGAGACCTTCGTCCCTGAAGTAACCCTTCAGCTCGGCAATCATGCCGATGGCGTAGACCGGCGACATCGGCCCGAAGGCGAGGGATACCTGCTTGGTCTCGGCGCGGGGCTGCCCGGGCAGCATCGATGCGCCGGCCAATGTGGAGCCCGCGATCAGCGCCTGGCGCCTGGTGATGTTCATCTGCTCCTCCCTTGATTCTTGTTTGATCGATCCGTTCGTCAGGACGGGTCTGGCGCGATCCGGATGGTTCCTGCCTTTCGCAGCGTCTCGATTTCGCTCGACGAAACGCCGATCTCGCTCAGGATCTCGCGCGTCTGCTCGCCGATCTGCGGCGGATCGTAGCGGTTGGGCAGGCGGCGGCCGTCCATGGAGATCGGCAACAGCGGCGTTTTTGCCTCGCCGCCATCAGGCAGGTGAATGTTGGTCAGCCCGCCCGACTGGTTCAGATGCGGGTCGTCGAAGAGATCGCCGGGCTTGTTGACCGGCGCGTAGGGCAGATCGAGCTGCTCGAGGCGTGCCGCGAGATCGGCCTTGTCCCATTGCTTGAAGATCTTCGCGATCTCCGGAACCAGCCAGCCGCGATGGTCGACGCGGTCGTTGCTCGTCGCAAAGCGCGGATCGGCAAGCCAGGATTCGCGATCGAAGGCGCGGCAGAACGCCGCCCACTGCTCTTCACCGACGATGGTGACGAACAGTTTCGAGCCGTCCCTGGTGTCGAAGAGATCGTAGACCGGCCAGGGGCTGTCCTTGATCGAATAAGGAATCGAGGGCTGGCCGCTGACCACCTCGCACATCATGGCCTGCGCCATCAGGAACACGTTGTTCTCGTAGAGCGCGCTCTGGATGTAGCGACCGCGGCCGGTGCGCTGCCGCTCGGCCAGCGCAGCCTGAATCGCGATCACGCCGAACATGCCGCCCATGATGTCGTTGACCGAGGCGCCGGCGCGCATCGGTCGGTCCGGCAGGCCAGTCATGTAGGCAAGGCCGCCCATCATCTGCACGACCTCGTCGAGCGCGAGGCGGTTCTCGTATGGGCCGGGCAAATAGCCCTTGAGCGAGCAGTAGACCAGGCGTGGCGCAAAAGCGGCAACCGACTCGTAGTCGAGACCGATCCGCTTCAGCAGGCCGGGGCGGAAATTCTCGATCAGGACGTCGCTGCTCTCGATCAGCCGCCGCGCGATGGTCTGGCCTTCCGCGGTCGACGTGTCCAGCGCGATGCTGCGCTTGTTGCGGCTGTAGGTGGCGAAGAAGCCGGCAGCCGGTCCCTTGAAATAGCGGGTGCGGTCGCCCTTCGGCGGCTCGACCTTGATCACGTCGGCGCCGAGATCGGCGAGGATCAAGCCGCAGCTCGGCCCCATCACCATCTGGCTGAACTCGATGACACGAAGGCCGGCCAGCGGACGCGGCTCCGTTGCCGCCTCGGATGCAACCGCCGTCATGCCGCCCTCCGCAGCACCTTGGGAATTCCGGCCTCGTGCAGGTGTCCGGTCAGATGTTTTGCCGGGATATGGCGGACCAGAATTTCGCGCGTCTGCATCAGGCGATCGAGGTCGATGCCGGTGGAAAGTCCCATGCGTTCCAGCATGAACACGAGATCCTCAGTGACGATGTTGCCGCGGGCACCAGGCGCGAAAGGACAGCCGCCAAGTCCTGATACCGCGGCGTCGAAACGCCGGATCCCGGCGTCGAGGCCGGCGACGGCATTGGCGAGGCCGGCACCGAGCGTGTCGTGCAGATGCAGCCGCAGCGTCATCTGCGATCCGACTTCACGCCTGACGGCTTCGACGATCTGCCTGATCAGTTTCGGGGTGGCATAGCCGACGGTGTCGGCGAGCCCGATCTCGTCGGCACCGGCCTCGGCGAAGGCGCGCGCGACCCGGCATACCGCCGCTTCGCTCACCTCGCCCTCCAGCGAGCAGCCGAAGGAGGTGGCGATCGCGCCCATCAGGTGCGGCCGTCGGTCCGCCGGACCGGCGTCGATCGCGGCGCGGACCGCGCGAAACCCGTCGAGCTGCTCTTCGATCGAGCGGCGCACATTGGCGCGGTTGTGCGTCTCGCTGGCGGAGATGACGAAGTAGACGGCGTCGACACCGGCGGCGATGGCGCGCTCGGCGCCCTTCACGTTCGGCACAAGTGCACCGATGGTCGCGGTCCTGTGCGCGAGCGCGTGCGCCATCACCGCGTCGACATCGGCGAATTGCGGTACGACCTTCGGCGGCACGAAGGATCCCGCGTCGATCTCGCGCATGCCGGCGGCGGCGATCATATCGATCAGCGCGCATTTGGCTTCGGTAGGAACGAACACGTCCAGGTTTTGCAGCCCATCGCGGGGGCCGACCTCGCAAATCAGGACATCCGGCGCATGCGCCATCAGGCTCTCCCTGGCTCGATTGTATATTATTGCATAAAAGAACAATCCGTGGGACAGTCTGTCAAGCTCAAAATCTGCGTGCACTGCAATGACCGCCTCCGACAGTTCTCGACCGCCCGCTTCAAGCAAAGGCGGTTCCGAGCGCGCCGAGCACCTTGCCGGGCTGATCATGGCGCTCGCCCGACGCGAGGGCATGAAGGCTGGCGATCGCTTGATCGAACAGCGGCTTGCCGATGCGCTCGATCTTTCACGCGCGCCGATCCGGCTCGGCCTCAAGGCTCTGGAAGCGGCAGGGCTCGCGCGCGGCGAGCCACATCGCGGGTTCGTGCTGGCCAAGCATCCGACCAGCGGCGCAGCCCAGCCAGCCCTCGCGGCGGTCAGGCGCAGCGAACAGGTTTATACGTCCATCGCAGGCGACGTGCTCGCAAGCCGACTGCCGGCTGACGTCACCGAGGCGGAGCTGATGCGCCGCTATGGCCTCAGCCGGGCCGAGTTGCAGCGGCTGCTTGACCGGATCGCTGCCGAGGGCTGGATTGCACGCCTGCCGGGCTATGGCTGGCGCTTCGCGGAGACGGTCTCGAACCCCGAAGCTCACGCCAAGGCCATGGCGTTTCGCGCGGTGATCGAACCTGCGGCAATCGCCCAGCCCGGCTTTGCGCTGCCGCAGGAGGTGATTGCACGCTTGCGCGAGCGCCAGCTGCGCGTGTTCGAAGGCGAGCTCGAGAAGATGACGATCGGCGAGGTCTTTCTTTCCGGTTGCGAATTCCATGAGGAGATCATTCGCGGCGCCGGCAATCCGTTCTTTCTTGAATCGCTCAGGCGCGTGAATTCGATCAGGCGCCTGTTCGCCTATCGCAGCTTCGCCGACCGCGACGGCATGCGGCGGCACGTGCGCGAGCATTTGCGCCTGCTCGAGGTTCTGGAAACGCGGCGTTATGCCGAAGCGGCAGAGCTGATGGCGAAGCACCTGCAACGCCCGCTGGTGGCGGGCTTGTCGTAAGCCAACGCGGCTGCCGTCAAGCGGGCGGCGAAAGCGACGCGTGACCGCTCAACGCCGCAAGCCACCCAACGCCGGTGACTCGCCGGGCAGCATTGACGAATTGATGTCGCTGTCCATGCGTCCCGATTGCTGCTGGGTGAAACCGGCGCCGAACGACAGGCTGAGGTTGGAGGTCGGCTTGAACTCGACACCCGCGAACGCGCCGTAGCCGGGCGAGGCGCTGGAGGTGAGCGGGGCGAGCGAGCTGCCGATGCCGCCATTGTATTTCAGCGTGTCGAACCCGGCAAAGAACGTGACGGGCATGCCGCCCGCGGTCTTGTAGTTGTAACCGAACTGCGTGCCATCATAAGAGAGCGCGCTGAAATTGCCGGCCGGCGCAGGCTGGCTGAGTCCGCCCAGGCCTAGATTGCCGCGTTCGCTTCCGACGAAGAAACCGGGACGAAAATCATAGCCCGCGTTGGCATCGCCACCCTTGAAGCTCGTAAAATTGCCGTAGCCGTCGGAGCCCTGGCCGGCGCTGCCGCCAAAGCCGAAAGGCCCGCCGGGGATCCAATATTGCAGGGGCGCGACCTGCGCATAAGCCGGCGCTCCGCCGAGGCAGAGCACCACGAAGAGAGTTGCGAGACCGCAGGGACGTGCAAGGCTGGACATTCAGATGACCGTCAAAAAAGTGCGGAAACTATACGCCGGGGACCACGCGAATACCAGTGACGCGATGCCGGTGGTCGCGCCATCGAGTTCCAAAATTACGTTATCCTGACGTGTTGAACCTCCTGCGCGACGGATTGACCCACATAGAGGACGCGCGAACGCGAGCCGTCGCTTTGATCCTGATCGGCCGGGGCAGTCCGGCAAGACGCAATTGCGCAGACCTTTGAAAATGCCAGACACAACATGGAGGCTGTCATGGAGGTCGATTCCGACAGGTTGAATGCCTTTATGGGCAAGATGATCACCGAGGTCGGGGCCGCGATGAACGCATCGCTGGTCCTGCTGGGCGACAAGCTCGGCCTCTACCGCGCCCTCGCCGCCAAGGGACCCATGAACTCTGCCGAACTCGCAAGCGCCACCGGAACGAGCGAACGCTACGTCCGCGAGTGGCTGGCGAGCCAGGCGGCTTCTGGTTACGTCGAATACGATTCCACTTCCGGCAAGTTCTCGATGCTGCCGGAGCAGGCGTTGGCGCTCGCCGATGAGGACAGCCCGGTCTTCCTCGGCGCGGTCGGCAATGTCATTGCCGCGGCGTTCCTCGACGAGCCAAAAATTACGGACGCATTCAAGTCCGGCAAGGGCGTCGGCTGGAATCGTCGCAGCGAGTGCCTGTTCTGCGGCACCGCCCGGTTCTTCCGCACCGGCTACATGCATCATCTGGTGCAGGAGTGGCTGCCCGCGCTCGAAGGCGTCGTGGACAAGCTGAAGCGCGGCGCCAAGGTCGCCGATGTCGGCTGCGGGCACGGCGTCTCGACACGGCTGATGGCGGAGGCCTTCCCGAACTCCCGCTTCTACGGCTTCGACTATCACGAGGGCTCGATCGCGGCCGCACGAAAGGCGGCCACTGAGGCGAAGCTGGGCGATCGTGTCAGCTTCGCGGTTCACTCGGCGAAGACCTATCCGGCCGAGGGCTACGATCTCGTCTGCTTCTTCGATTGCCTGCACGACATGGGCGATCCCGTCGGCGCCATCAGTCATGTGCGCGAGACCATGGCGAAGGACGGCACCTGCATGCTGGTCGAGCCGTTCGCAGGCGACCGCCTCGAAGACAACCTCAATCCTGTCGGGCGGGTCTACTATGCGGCGTCCACCATGATCTGCACGCCGGCCTCGCTCGACCAGGAGGTGGGCCTCGCGCTCGGCGCTCAAGCCGGCGAGGCAAGGCTGCGCAAAGTCGCCAGCGAAGGCGGCCTGTCGCGCTTCCGCCGCGCCGCCGAAACACCCTTCAACCTGATCCTGGAGGCCCGGATCTGATGCAACGGCGGACGCGCGCGGCCGGCGATGTCAGGCCGCGTCGTCCGTTCCCATACCGAACGTGAGCTGATTGCCGTCGGCATCGACGACGTCGAAATCGCGCATACGATAGTCGCGGTCCTCCGGCCGGTTGAGCAGCCTGGCGCCGCGTCCCGATAGTTCGGCATAGATCTGATCGACGTCCCTGACGAAGATGCAGATGCCGCCGTGCCCGGGCAACCGCTTCGTTACCGCCGCCGCAAGCAGATGCAGGCCGACCTCGTCACGGCAGAGGCAGGCGTAGGACGGAGGCTGACCGTATTCGAAGGTGACATCGAAGCCGAGCACATCGCGGTAATAGGCGAGGCTGGCTGTGATGTCGGACACGACGAAGACCGTGGCGGAGCCGGCCATCATCGGGTGTTCGTCGGTCATTGGTCCCTCCATCCGGCAAGCAATCTCCTGCACGCAGTCTAGCATGCGCGCTGGAGGTCTTGCACGGCCCAAGCCGCACCGTAAGCTGTCGCCCGGACAAGGCGGCGCAAGTCCGCCGGAACGGGAGTCATGCCGCACGATCCCCTGCTCACGCACCTGACATCCGCCTTTGCCAAGGTGCCGGGCATCGCTGCCATCGTGCTCGGCGGCTCGCGCGCGCGGGGCAGCGCGCATCCTTCCTCCGACTACGACATCGGACTGTACTTCTCGGCGGCGAGCCCGCTCGATACGGATCGGCTACTGGCCGCCGCGAAGGAGATCGCCGACGATCCTGCCGCCACAGCCGTGACCCCCGTCGGCGAATGGGGCCCGTGGATCGTCGGTGGCGCCTGGCTTTCAGTGGAAGGCCGCAAGGTCGATCTGCTCTATCGGAGCGCCGACGCAGTCGAAGCTGTGATGGAGTCTTGCCGCGCCGGCGTCGTCACCATGGATTACCAGCCCGGCCATCCGCACGGCTTCTGCTCGGCGATCTGGATGGGCGAGATCGCCTATTGCCAGCCACTGCACGATCCGCCGGCCCTGATTGACCGGCTGAAATCGATCGCTCTGCCCTATCCGCGCCCGCTGCGTACGGCGCTTCCAGTGGGAGATCCTGTTCGGTATCGAGAATGCAGAGCTTGCGGCAGCGCGCGGCGAACAGACTCATGTCGCGGGGTGCCTCTACAGATCGCTCGCCTGCGTCGCGCAAGTTCTGTTCGCACTGAACGAATGCTATCTCATCAACGAAAAGGGCGCACTATAGGAATCAAGCCGCCTGCCGCTGACCATCCCGCATCTGGCGGAGCAAACCAATGAGGTCTGGCGGCTGGTCGGCGCCGGCGCTCCGGCCCACGCCTGCGAAATCCTACGCAAGATCGACCGGCAGTTGAAGGTGCTGACGTCTTGAAAGCATGGAGAACCCGGTGACATCTGACAATCCCGTCGCCTACGAACGCACAGGCAACATCGCCCGCATCACGCTGCGCCGCCCGCCGGTCAATGCACTGAGCCTCGAGGTCATCCGTGCGGTGGTCGCGGCCCTGCGTCGCGCGGCGAACGATCCGGAAGCGCGCGTTGTCGTGCTGGCGAGCGCGATCGCCAAGCGCTTTTCGGCCGGCCTCGATCTCGACATCCTGCTTGGCAAATCCGGCGCCGAGATCCGCGAATTCCTCCAGGCGCTCTATATCGACCTTTACGACGCCCAGTATGGGCTCGGAAAGCCGTCGATCGCCGCGGTCGGAGGCGCAGCGCGCGGCGGCGGCATGACCATGGCGGTGTCCTGCGACGTGGTGCTGGCAGCCGAGAGCGCGACGTTCGGCTATCCCGAGATCGACGTCGGCGTCATTCCCGCGATCCACTACGCGCATCTGCCGCGCATCGTCGGACGTCACCGCGCGTTCGAGCTGCTGTTCACCGGCCGCGTCTTCACCGCCGCGGAGGCGCGCGAGCTCGGCGTGGTGAACCGCGTCGTCGACGATGCCGGGCTCGAGGCTGAGGTGCTGAAGCTCGCGGCGCAATTCGCCGGCAAGTCGGCCGCCGTGCTGCGGATGGGCCGCGCCGCCTTCATGCGCCAGATTGATCTCGACTACCGGCGCAGCATCGCAAGTGCAGTAGACGATTTCTGCAATGTCGCGACGTCGGACGAAGCGCAGGAGGGATTGAGGGCGTTCGTGGAGAAGCGGGCGCCGAAATGGTGAGGGCCGCAGGCCGCCCAGGGAGGCTGACGTTCAGGCCGTCCTGTCCACCGAGGACGACGAATCCGCAGGCGGATATTTCGTCACCGGCACAGTGAAGGATTTGGAGCCGACCTGGTAGATGATCTTGCCGTTTTGTCCGTTGTCGGTCGATATCTGCGACTGCCCGAACATGATGACGTTCCTGTAGACGTAGCCGGTGCCCTGGCGGGTGATACCGTCGGTGGTGACGCTGACCGTCGCCTCTTTGCCGTTAATGGCCAGCACGCGAAAGCTCGCGCTCTTGCCGATGTCGGCAGAATAGCCGCCCCAGCTTCCCATGAGGATGCTGTCGGAACCTGCCGGCGCCTGTTTCTGCAAAGTCGCGCTCTGCTTGCCAACGCCCGAGGAGAATAGGAGCACCAGGTTCTTGCCGTCCTTGGTGCCGACCGTGACGTTGCCGTAGCTTATCGTTGCACCATTGACCTCGCCGATACCACGCTCGGTGTGCCCGTTATGGGTGTACTCGATCTGGGCCCTGGCCCCGCGGATGTTCACGACCTTGAAGCCGACGGCCTGGTTGTTGCCTGCCCAATTGCCCTTCCAGTCACCCACCAGACTGCTCTGGTGATACACCCGCTCGTTGGCGGGCGAAATCTGGCTGGTGCTCGATGTGACGATGGCCATTGGATTGCTCGGCGGATTTGTCTGACAGACCCGCTTCTGTTCGCGCGCCGGACGGCGAAGTCAGAACTTTATCCGGAAACAACGGGAAGCAGGCCGATTAGGGCCACGCAGCGGTTAACGCGTGGTTAAATTCGACCGCGGGCGGGACAGGGCGAAAGGTCCCATTCGGGGTAGTGCGGATCAGCGCCCCCAGCGGTCCGACCAGATCTTCTCGCCGATCAAGCAGCTGACCCGTGGCTCCTTGTCGGCAACGCGCCTCACGGGGCGCTCCGGCATGCGGCCCGCGACCTCCATCAGGAGCTTGGTGCGGATCGCTTCCTTGAACTTGTCGCGATCCTTGATCGTGATGACGAAGGAGCCGGGACCGCCGATGACGCAGTCCTCGTAGTAGTAGTCGAGATTGTCGATATCCATGGTCGAATAGGACGGCTCCTTGACCATGATCGGCAGGCCGTTGATGACGATGCCCTTCTCGAGCGCGGCGTCGCGCGCCGCTGTCACCGGGCCGCCATTGTTGTTGGGGCCGTCACCCGAAATGTCGATCACGCGGCGCAAGCCGCGATAGGGATCCTCGTCGAACAACGGCATCGCGAACGTGATCGCCCCGGAGATCGAGGTGCGCGAGGCGCGCCGGATCGGCGTCTTCAAGATCTCGGCGGCGACCGCGTCCGCCGTCTCCGGTCCGTCGACCAGCCGCCACGGGATGATGATCTTCTGGTCGCTGGAAGCGGCCCATTCGAAGTAAGTCACCGCGATCCGGCCATTCGGCCCGAGCTTCAGCGCCTGGAGGAATTCCTTCGACTGGATCGCCTGCGCATAGCCTTCGCGCTGGATCGCGAGTTCGTCCATGTCCATGGAGTAGGACACGTCGACCGCGAGGACCAGCTCGACATCGACCGTCTGCGCGTCCCGATCGGCCGCTAGCCGTTGTGGCAAACTCTTGCTCGGTTCAAATTTGGGCCCTGGTGCCGCGATGCCCGCGACGTCCCCTCCGGCGAGCACGCCGGCCACCAGCACAGCCCCGATCGAGAACAGCATGCGCATCGCAGTCTCCCGTCGTATGACGCGATGGTGACATGCAATCGCCTTGCCGCAAAGTCCGAAGATCGCTTGCGCTTCACATTCCGGTTAGGAATTCGCGAGTTGGGAATGCGCACGTCACGCAAAGCTGCCGCCGTGTTGCCGCGCTTGCGCCACGGGGACATGCGCGATCGCTCACGCCATCATTCCGGAGCGTCCAGCAGCATCGAGCCGAAGACAGACCTTCCCCGCCCACTTGTCCGGTGCGATTTCCATGCTAGGTTGGATGTACAGATGGGGATGGAGTCCCCCGACAACCGCCCGTCGGCCTGTAACCGTAGTGGGCTGATGACTCCTGCTCGAGGAGGGGCAATCTCAAAGCCTCGGCCTTTGGCGGGAGCATGGACAAACCCGCCGATGGCGGGTTTTTTGTTGCCTGAAGGCGAAGGTCAGGGCGTGACGACGACGACACCGAATGCTGCGCGTGCGGGGCTGCCCAGGGGGATCTGGGTGCTCGGCTTCGTCTCGATGCTGATGGACGTCTCCTCCGAGATGATCCACGCGCTGCTGCCGGTCTATCTCGTCACTGTGCTCGGGGCCTCCACGCTGACGGTCGGCTTCATCGAGGGCATTGCGGAGGCGACCGCCTCGATCACGAAGATCTTCTCCGGCGCATTGTCCGACTGGCTCGGCCGGCGCAAGCTCCTCGCGGCGCTCGGCTACGGCCTAGCCGCGCTGACAAAACCGCTGTTCCCGCTTGCCCCCAGCGTCGGTTGGCTGATTGCCGCGCGCTTCATCGACCGCGTCGGCAAGGGTATTCGCGGCGCACCGCGCGATGCGCTGATCGCCGATATCGCACCTGCGGGTCTGCGCGGCGCGAGCTTCGGCCTGCGGCAGTCGCTCGACACCATCGGCGCATTCGTCGGACCGCTCGTGGCGATCGGCCTGATGTGGTGGACAGCAGATAATTTTGCCCTTGTTTTCTGGGTAGCGGTGCTGCCGGCCTTCCTCTCTTTCGGCCTGATCGCATTCGCGGTGAGCGAGCCGGAGCCGGACCCAAGCCGGGAGTCTACGAAGAATCCGCTGAACACCTCCGCCATGCGGCAGCTCGGATCCGTGTACTGGCGCGTCGTCGCGGTCGGCGTGGTGTTCACGCTCGCGCGCTTCAGCGAGGCCTTCTTGATCCTACGCGCGCAGAACATCGGACTCTCTGCGATGTGGGTGCCGGCGGTGCTGGTGCTGATGAACGTGGTCTATGCGCTGTCGGCCTATCCCGCCGGCGTGCTGTCGGACCGGATCAACCGGACCGGCCTGCTCGCGCTCGGCCTCGTCTTCCTCGCGGCCGCCGACCTCGCGCTCGCGCTGCTGCCGAACCTCGCGGGCCTCGCGCTCGGCGTCGTGCTGTGGGGGCTGCATATGGGATTGACCCAAGGCCTGCTGTCGGCCCTCGTCGCCGACGCCGCGCCGCCGAGCCTGCGCGGCACCGCATTCGGCTATTTCAACCTGTTCACGGGACTGGCCTTGCTGGCCGCAAGCGTGATCGCCGGCGCGCTGTGGGATGCCTACGGTCCGGCGGGCACGTTTTTGGCCGGGCTCGGCTTCGCGCTGGTCGCGCTCGTAGGGCTGCTCGCCGTCAGCAATGGTCTGGCAGCGGAGGACAAATGATGATGGAGGGGCGTTCGTCGTGTTGAGCGGAGTGATCGCAATCGTGGTCGGCAGCGTTCTCGGCGGCTGCGCGCGCTATTTCGTCTCGGGCGCGATCGCGCGGCGGCTGGGAGAGACCTTTCCCTGGGGCACCATGACCATCAACATCACCGGCGCCTTCCTGATCGGCATTTTCGGCGCGCTGGCAACCCATCCCGGCTCGATCTTCGCCTCCCCCAATCCCTGGCTGTTCGCGGTGACCGGGTTCCTCGGCTGCTACACCACGGTGTCCTCGTTCAGCCTGCAAACGCTGACGCTCGCGCGCAACGGCGAGCCGATGCATGCGCTCGGCAATGTCGCGCTCTCGGTCGGGCTTTGCCTTGCCGCCGTCAGTTGCGGCTTTGTCCTCGCTGACGGTCTTGGAGGCTAGAGGCGGATGACCGTTCCCTCCTCCACCGACCGCTGGCGCAGCGCGATGCTCTATGCCTGGGTTTCCTTCGGCAGCGTCCTTGGCGGCCTCGCGCGCTATTTCGTCTCCCTCGTGCTCGACACCGGCCCGGGCTTCCCCGTCGCGACGCTGTTCATCAATGCCACGGGATCGCTCATCATCGGCTTCTACGCAACGCTGACCGGCCCCGACGGCCGCATGCTGGCGCGGCCCGAGCACCGGCAATTCGTCATGACCGGGTTTTGCGGCGGATACACCACCTTCTCGGCCTTCAGCCTGGAGACCTTCCGCCTGTTCCACGGCGGCATGAAATACACGGCACTCGCCTATATCGCGGCATCCGTCATCTGCTGGCTGGTGTCCGTGTGGCTCGGTCATATGATGGCAAGCCGCTACAACCGCTTGACAAGGAGCTGACCATGCAAATCCCTAATCAGGCTGTTTCGCTCCGGATCTTCATCGGCGAGAGCGACCATTTCGGCGGCAAGCCGCTTTACGAAGCGATCGTGATGACGGCGCGCGAGCGGCATCTCGCGGGCGCCACCGTGCTGCGCGGCCCGATGGGGTTCGGCAAGTCGAGCCGGCTGCACACCTCGAAGATCCTGCGGCTGTCGGAAGACCTGCCGCTGCTGATCGAGATCGTCGACAGCGAGGACAGCATCAACGCATTCCTGCCCATCCTGGATGGCATGATGTCGAGCGGCCTGATCACCTTGGAGAAGGTGCAGGTCCTGCAATATGGTGCGAGGGCCGCACACTGAGCACCGCGGCTGAACCGAGCCCGCCGTTTCCGGGAGGCGGAATGAACGACACCGTTACCAAGCCTAAAACCAGGACGAAGACCAAGGTCGAGCGGCCTAAGCTGCACAAGGTCATCCTGATCAACGACGACTTCACGCCACGCGAATTCGTCACGATGATCCTCAAGGCCGAGTTCCGCATGACCGAGGATCAGGCCTACAAGGTCATGATCACCGCGCACAAGCTGGGCGCCTGCGTGGTTGCCGTGTTCACCAGGGACGTCGCCGAAACCAAGGCCACCCGCGCCACCGATGCCGGCCGCGCCAAGGGCTATCCGCTGCTGTTCACGACGGAGCCCGAGGAATAGGGCTTCATCTTGCGACGATGAATCATCTTGACCTCATCGCGCTTCAGGCCATCACCACCGGCGTCTCTTCGGCGAGCCCGTACACGCGTTGCGCCTTCGAAAACCCTGCGATCGGAAATTCGCCGAGCTCGCGCCAGTCATGGCGGCAGGCGTTCGCGAAGACTTCCGAGACCACGACAGTCCGCCCCAGCCGGCCCGTGATCTTCTCCAGTCGCGCCGCGAGATTGACGGCGGGGCCGATGCAGGTGAAGTCGAGCCGGTTGCCGCCGCCGATATTGCCGTAGAGGATGTTGCCGACGTGCAGCGCGACGCCGAAGCGGAAGCGCTCGACGACATCGCCGACCGGAATGGCGAGTGCCTCGACGCTGGCGCGGGATTCGCGCGCGGCCTCCAGCACGCGCGCGCAGACATGCGCGGCATCGCCGATATATTCGTCGATCGGGAACACCGCGAGCAGGCCGTCGCCCATGAATTTCAGGACCTCGCCGCCATGGCCCCGGATCGCGGTGACCTGGCAGTCGAAATAGTGGTTGAGGATCTCGACCACGGTCTCGGCCGGCAGCCGGTCCGAAAGTGCGGTGAAGCCGCGCAGATCCGAGAGCCAGATCGCGGCCTGCATGGTGTCGTTGTGGCCGCGGCGGATCTGGCCGCCGAGGATACGCGCGCCGGCACGGTTGCCGACATAGGTGTCGAGCAGCATCTCGGCGGTGCGGCGCAGACTGATGATCTCGGCGACGCGCGCGAGCGGTGTCACGATGGAGCGGATTGCCGCGATGTCGTCGTCGCTGAAGCCGCCGGGATGCCGCGTGACCCAGCTCGTCGCGTGGATCGAGCCGTCGAGATAGTGCATCGGCATCGCGAGGTAGTCGGTCACGCCTTCGGCGCGCATGTCGTCGAGGAACGGAAACCGCTTGCTGTCCGGATCGTCCATCCGTCCCCGCACCTCGAGCCCCTCCTCGAACACGATCCGGAGCGGGCTTCGGGCGAATTCGGGCGTGTCCAGGATCTCGAAATCGACGGTGCCGATCTCGACCTTCTGGCCCTGCCGCCAGATGAAGTTGCGGCCGAAGATTTCCGGATGCAGCGTGCGAATGAAGATGCCGAACCGCGACAGCGGCAGGCCGGCCGCGACCAGATGCTCGCAGACCTCGGCGATCATCTCGGAAGGGGTCCCGGACGACCTCGCACCGTCGATCAGCCAGTTGGTGATGCGCTGGATCTCGGAGTTTTGCATGTCCGCATTTGCGGACGAAGTCTTGGGGACGTCAAGCTGCGCGGTGGGCTAGTACCGCGACACGAATGCTCTAGCGGCCGACCTGCCCGCGATCCCGAATGAAGTGATCGGCGAGCACACAGGCCATCATGGCCTCGCCGACGGGCACGGCGCGGATGCCGACGCAGGGGTCGTGGCGGCCCTTGGTGAAGATCTCGGTGTCGGCGCCCTTGCGATCGACAGTGAGGCGCGGCTGGAGGATCGACGAGGTCGGCTTCACCGCGAAGCGCACCACCACCGGCTGTCCGGTGGAGATGCCGCCCAGAACGCCGCCGGCATGGTTGGAGAGGAAGCGCGTGCCGTCATTGCCCGTGCGCATCTCGTCGGCGTTCTCTTCGCCGGTGAGCTCGGCCGCGCCAAAGCCGGCGCCGATCTCGACGCCCTTCACGGCGTTGATGGTCATCATCGCGCCCGCGAGATCAGAATCGAGTTTTGCGTAGATCGGCGCGCCGAGGCCTGCCGGCACGCCTTCGGCGACGACCTCGATCACCGCGCCGATCGACGAGCCGCTCTTGCGGATGCCGTCGAGATAGGTCTCGAAGAACGCGGCCTTGTCCTTGTCCGGACAGAAGAACGGATTTTTGGCGATCTCGTCCCAGTCCCATTTGTCGCGATCGATCTTGTGCGGGCCGATTTGCACCAGCGCGCCGCGGACCTTGACGTCGGGCAGCACTTTTCGCGCGATCGCACCCGCAGCGACGCGCATTGCCGTCTCGCGCGCCGAGGAGCGGCCGCCACCGCGATAGTCGCGCAGGCCGTATTTGGCCTCGTAGGTGAAGTCGGCGTGGCCGGGCCGAAACTTGTCCTTGATCTCGGAATAGTCCTTCGAGCGCTGGTCGGTGTTCTCGATCAGGAGCCCGATCGGGGTGCCCGTCGTCACCTGCACGCCGGTCTCCGGATGCGCCATCACGCCGGACAGGATTTTCACCTGGTCCGGCTCCTGGCGCTGGGTGGTGAAGCGCGATTGACCGGGCCGGCGGCGGTCGAGATCCTGCTGGATATCGGCCTCGGTAAGCGGGATCATGGGCGGACAGCCGTCGACCACGCAGCCGATCGCCACCCCATGGCTCTCGCCGAAGGTGGTGACGCGGAACATGTGGCCGAAGGTGTTGAAGGACATCGCTGCTCGCTGGGTCGGTTCGGGCGTGTGGTAACGCGCGGGGGGCCGGGGGTCAAACCCATAGCCACCGTGGATGACGGCGAACCGGCCTAACTAAACTTCTCCAGCCGACCGTCCCGAAACACGTAGACGGCGCCCTGCTCGATATAGAGCTCGGCGGCGCTGGCCGGCGTCTCCAGGCCGAGCGAAACCATCAGGGCCCGGCAAGTCCCGCCGTGGGCGACCGCGACGATATCGGTCCGGAGCTCGTCGTACCAGGCCCGCACGCGGACCTGCACATCGGCGTAGGTCTCCCCGTCCGCGGGGCCGACCGTCCATTTGTCGGCGAGGCGCCGGGCGTAGACGTCCGGATCGGCCGCCTCGCTCTCGGCCAGCGTCAGCCCTTCCCAGCTGCCGTAGCCGATCTCGCGCAGGCGATCGTCGAGCGCGTAGTCGGCCGGCGGCAGTTCGAGCTTGCCGCGCGCGAGTTCCATGGTCTGGCGTGCACGCCCGAGCGGGCTCGACACGTAGGGTAACGCCGCCTTGTCCTTGCCGTCGCGCTTGAAGAGATCCGCCAGCACGCCGCCGGCCTGCACGGCCTGACCGCGTCCGCGCGCGTTCAGCGGAACGTCCTTGGTGCCCTGAAGCCGCCCGAGCGCATTCCACTCGGTCTCACCGTGGCGAAGATAATAGATCGTGGGCACGGGCATTCCAGATTTATAAGCTAGTCCTAGCCGCCGAACGAAATGTCCGGCGCGTCCGGGCGCTTCATGCCCAGCACGTGATAGCCGGAATCGACGTGATGCACCTCGCCGGTGACGCCGCGCGCGAGATCAGAGAGGAAATACAGCGCGCTGCCGCCGACGTCTTCGATCGAGACGTTGCGTCGCATCGGCGCGTTGTTCTCGTTCCACTTCAGGATATAGCGGAAGTCGCCGATGCCGGATGCCGCGAGCGTCTTGATGGGACCTGCCGAGATCGCGTTGACGCGGATGTTCTTCTCGCCGAGATCGGCCGCGAGATAGCGCACGCTGGCCTCCAGCGCAGCCTTCGCCACGCCCATCACGTTGTAGTGCGGCATCCACTTCTCGGCGCCGTAATAGCTGAGCGTGATGAGCGAGCCGCCGTCGGTCATCAGCTTCTCGGCGCGCTGCGCCACGGCGGTGAACGAGTAGCAGGAGATCAGCATCGACTTGGAGAAATTCTCCGGCGTGGTGTCGACGTAGCGGCCGTCGAGCTGCTCGCCGTAGGCGATCGCATGCACCAGGAAGTCGATCTTGCCCCACTTCTCCTTCAGCACTGCGAAGGCGGCGTCGATGGTCGCGGCATCGGTGACGTCGCAATGGCCGAGCACGAGACCGCCGATCTCGGCGGCGAGCGGCTCGACGCGCTTCTTGAGCGCATCGCCCTGATAGGTGAAGGCGAGCTCGGCGCCGGCTGCGTGGCATGCCTTGGCGATGCCCCAGGCGATCGAGCGGTTGTTGGCAAGGCCGAGGATGACCCCGCGCTTGCCCTGCATCAGACCTGAATTCTGCGCCATTTGCTAACGTCCCGTCGAGCTCTCGTTGAGGTCTGGAGGTACACCAGCCCTCCTTCGCGGTACAGTCCTAATACGCGGCGTTAACGCTGTTTCAAGCGCCGGAATAGCCGTTCCGTTCGGGTGTTATGATGATTGAGGCGCTCGCGCCGGACAGCAGGACGTCAAGACGGCATGAGTGCGTTTCGCCAGAGTGTGGAAGCCATGATCCCGGCGTTGCGCCGCTACGCCCGCGCGCTCACGCGCGATGCGGATGCGGCCGACGACCTGGTGCAGGATACGCTGGTGCGGGCGCTGCGTTCGGAGCGCCTGTTCCTCGGAGGCGATGTCAGGAGCTGGCTCTATACGATCCTGACCAATCTCAACAAGAACCGGCGGCGCTCGCTGGCAAGACGCCCGCAATTCACGCAGCTGACGGAGAACAATCCGGATGCCAGCGGGACCGAGGCCGAAGGGCGCGACATCGAGAAGGCGCTGGCGACGCTGGTCGAGGAGCAGCGCTCGGTGCTTCTGCTGGTGATGCTGGAGGGCATGAGCTACCGCGAGGTCGCCGACATCCAGGGCGTGCCGATCGGCACCGTGATGTCGCGCCTGGCGCGGGCGAGAGCCCACGTCAAAGCCTCGCTGGAAGGTGAGCGCCCGGCGCTCAAGCGGGTGAAGTGATGGCAGTGTTGATGCATCGCGCAGGTCGCTTCGCCTGCATGGCGCGGGAAGCAGCGCAGTTGAACCGCGAAAGACATTTTGGGCCGCAGAGCCAGAGACGATCGATATGAACGACCATAATATTCCCATTACCGAAGACGAGCTGCACGCCTATGTCGACGGCGAGTTGCCGGCCGAGCGCCGCGCCGACGTCGAGGCCTGGCTTGCCGCACACCCTGACGATGCCGAGCGCGTGCAGTCCTGGCGCGCCATGGCCGAGATGTTGCACGCGCGTTACGACTCTGTCGTCCAGGAGCCAGTGCCGGCCCGGCTGGAGCTCGAGCGGCTGGAGCGCCGTCCCCGGCAATGGTTCTATGCCGCCGCGGCGGCTGTGCTGGTCGCCTTCGTGGCCGGCGGCACCGCCGGTTGGGTGGCGCATGGCGCGGCCAACGCCCCCTCGACCTTCCAGAGCTTTACAGCGGACGCGCTCGACGCCCACCGCCTCTACGTCGTCGAGGTTCGCCACCCCGTCGAGGTCGGCGGCAACGAGCGCGACCATCTCCAGGCCTGGCTGACCAGGCGCTGCGGCTGGACCGTGTTCGCGCCGAACCTGGAGGCAAGCGGGCTGAAGCTCGTCGGCGGTCGGCTCTTGCCGGGGCCGAACGGTCCGGCGTCGTTCCTGATGTATGAGGGCGCCTCGGGCGAGCGGTACACGATCTACACCGCCAAGACCGAGAACGGCGCGACTCAGATGCGCTACGCCAAGGCCGACAAGGACGGAGCGCTGTTCTGGGCCGAGCGCGGCGTCGGCTACGTCGTCAGCGGCGGCGGCGACCGCGATCGCCTGACCAAGGTTGCGCAGGCCGTCTACGACCAAGCCGAGAAAAACGGTACGTGAGCAACCGTTTAAAGGCGGTGCCTCGATTCCGACATTGAAAATTTGGAATCAAGACATGGGTGCGTCTCATTATCGCACCGGATGCTCACGAGAAAATGAGTAGCGTTCGATCCGCCGATCGACGCGGGCGGCCTCGATTGGGGTTTTTGGTACCGCGCTGGTCCCCCTCTCGAGGCCGCACCTATTATCGACTGCCCCGCCGGACAGCCGACACGTCGAACCACATGGGCCGAGAGGCGCTCTCACGCCTCAGGCATATGACGAGCATCATCTGTCGAGAGATGCTCTGGACCTCTGGGAGAACCCCCTTCAGTTGCGACTTCGCCCTAAAGCGCGATGGCTCACGCTTCAGCAGTTTTCTCTGCGCATGATCTTTTCGGAAAGCCGCTGAACGCCAAATGAACGCCTCGCGCTCACGCGGCCCCCCGGGTCCGGATCATGCCTTAGCCAAGCCCGCTACGTGGATTGTAGGGGTGTTGGTCCCGCCACTTCTCCATCAATGCCTCAAGCTCGGCGTCGTTCCCGTCCGGTAGCATAATCCTGATGGTGACGAAGAGATCCCCGGTTCCGCCGGCTTTTGGCAATCCCTTGCCCTTGAGGCGGAAGGTCCGGCCGCTGGAGGTGTTTTTCGGGACCGACAGTTCCACGGCATTGCCGAGGGTCGGCACGCGGACCTTGCCGCCGAGCACCGCCTCGTAGAGCGTGACCGGCAGGTCGATCCTGAGGTCAGCGCCCTCGATCTTGAAGAACGGGTGCGGCGCGATGCTGATCGTGATCAGGAGATCGCCCGGCGGATGCCCCTGGGCGCTCTCGCCCTGCCCGCGCAACCGGATCTGCTGGCCCTCGGTGACGCCGGCCGGAATCTTGACGTTGAGCTCCTTGCCCGTCGGCAGCCGGACGCGCTTCTCGCCACCCTTGACCGATTCTTCCAGCGAGACGGACATCGCGACATTGACGTCGAGATCGAGGCCGATCCCGCCGGTGTCGAATTCGAACTGCCCGGCGCCGCCGGCCCCGGGCCGCGCACCACGCGTCCCACCGAACATGCTGTTGAGGATGTCCTCGAATGCACCGCCGCCCTGGCCAGGGCCCGCGCCGCCACTGCGGAACGTATAGCTTTCGAACCCGCCGGGACCTGCACGGCCGCGTGGCCCGCCGCCGCCCGGAAAACCCTGGAAGCGCGGCTTGCCGTCGGCGTCGATCTCGCCGCGGTCGAACTGCTTGCGCTTGTCCTCGTCGCCGATGATCTCGTTCGCCGAATTGATCTCGGAGAAGCGCTCGGCGGCCTTGGGGTCATCCTTGTTGCTGTCGGGATGGTGCTTCTTGGCAAGCTTGCGATAGGCGCTCTTGATCGCGGCAGCGTTGGCGCTCCGCGGCACCCCCAAGACCTCATAGGGGTCGCGCATCCGTCACGTCTCCTTCAAGAGAAATCGAATTGTTCAAAGGGCTCCCCGCCCCATCTGCTGGTCATGTGGGAGGCGAGTGGCATTTTTGCAACTAGCCGCGGAGCCGATTCCTAGCTCCGCCACGGCTTTAGCGTATGAATCTCCCAACGGCCACGGCTGCTTTGGCAGCCGGCGCCCTGGAGCCAGCTTTCGGTGCTGCCATTGACGTAGCTCGCCAGGAAGTCCCGGCACTTGCGGCCGTCCTCGGCGGCGTAGGACTGCGCGATCGGCGTCACCGAGCCGCGCGCTCCGGTTTCCGGATTCTCCCAGTGCTGGCTGGAATCCTTGTCGCCCTTGCTCAGCACGTCGGAGGCGGCGTTACGGGCGAAGGCAAGATCGGTGTCGGTCGGCGGGGCGTCCTTTGCCGGCCGCGCGATCGAGCCGGTCAGGTCGCTGTCGTCGGCCTTGGCGTAGGCGCTGGTGTCGTTGCGGGAAAAGCTGCAGCCGCCAGAGCCGAGCCCGATCAGAATCATTGTCATGACAAAGCCGGACGGCCGGATCGCCGATAGGCCAACGCGTCCCCATGCCCTATATAGGGCGGTAGCGGACAACAACGCGTTTTGGGCCGCGGGACGCAATTCGGACTCCGGACATGACCGACACGACCTCGATGAAACACCAGACACCCTTAACATCCGGTGATTTCACCGCCGCCGACGAGCCATTTGCGCTGTTCGAGGCCTGGCTGAACGAGGCGATCAAGAGCGAGCCGAACGATCCGAACGCCATGGCGCTCGCAACCGTCGACCCCGACGGGCTGCCAGACGTGCGCATGGTGTTGATGAAGGGCTTCGATGCCGACGGTTTCGTCTTCTACAGCCACATCGCGAGCCAGAAGGGCCGCGAACTCGCCGCAAATCCTAAGGCGGCGTTACTTTTTCACTGGAAGTCACTGCGCCGTCAGGTCCGCATCCGCGGCAACGTGACGCCGGTGACCGACGCCGAGGCCGACGCTTACTTCGCCACCCGTCCCAAGCAGGCGCAGATCGGCGCCTGGGCGAGCAAGCAGTCCGAGGCGCTGGAAAGCCGCTTCGCCTTCGAACAAGCCATCGCCAAAGTCGCGGCCAGGCACATCATCGGCGAGGTGCCGCGGCCGCCGGGCTGGAGCGGCTGGCGCATCACGCCCTCGCGTATCGAGTTCTGGCACGACCGCCCGTTCCGCCTGCACGACCGTATCGAATTTCGCCGTGACGCGGCCGGCCAGCCATGGTCCAAGACGCGGATGTATCCCTGAGCTTAGGCCGACCTGAAAGATGTCCATGCCGCATTCGTCCAATGCGCCGCGCCGCACGCTGCTCCTGACCGGAGCGAGCCGCGGCATCGGCCACGCCACAGTGATCCGCTTCTCGTCGGCGGGCTGGCGCGTCATCACCTGCTCGCGGCATCCCTTCCCCGAGGACTGTCCGTGGGACGCCGGCCCCGAGGATCACATCCAGGTCGACCTCGGCAACCCCCTGGACACCGCGCGCGCGATCACCGACATCCGCAACCGGCTCGAAGGCGGCATGCTGCATGCGCTCGTCAACAACGCCGCGATCTCGCCGAAGGGGCCGGGTGGCTCGCGGCTTGGCTCGGTCGACACCGACCTCGACACCTGGACGCACGTCTTCCACGTCAATTTCTTTGCGCCGATCATGATCGCGCGGGGATTGATCGAGGAGTTGAAGGCGGCCAGGGGCTCGGTCGTGAACGTCACCTCGATCGCGGGCTCGCGCGTGCATCCCTTTGCGGGCGCCGCCTATGCCACATCGAAAGCTGCGCTTGCATCCCTGACGCGCGAAATGGCCTCCGATTTCGGCCGCGTCGGCGTCCGCGTCAACGCGATCGCGCCGGGCGAGATCGACACCTCGATCCTGTCGCCGGGCACCGAGAAGATCGTCGACCAGCAGATCCCGATGCACCGTCTCGGCACGCCCGACGAGGTCGCCAAGATCATCTACGTGCTGTGCACGGACACCAGTTCCTACGTCAACGGCGCCGAGATCCACATCAACGGCGGCCAGCACGTGTAAGGCCAGGCAGGCGAAGCATGGGCCGGTTCGCGAGCACTGCGTCACTCTACGAGCATTTGCGGCCGCCCTATCCGAGCGAATTCTTTCGCAGCGTCGCACACAAGCTTGGTCTCACCAAACAGAGCAGCCTGATAGACCTCGGCACCGGACCCGGACTCCTGGCGCTCGGCTTCGGCCCCTATGTCGGCCGCGTTGTCGGCGTCGATCCCGAGCCTGAGATGATCGAGGCGGCGCGACGCGCCGCAGCGGGCGCAGGGCGGGATATCACGCTGATCGAAGGCAAGGCCGAAACGCTTGCTTCCGACATCGGTAGCTTCGATGTCGTGACGATCGGGCGCGCCCTGCATTGGATGGATCGCGACCTGACGCTTGCACTGCTCGACCGGCTCGTCGCGCACGACGGCGCAATCGCTATCTGCGCCTCATTCTCGGCCACCGACGGCCGCAACCCGTGGCTTGATGGCTACAACGACGTCCGCCGCCGCTGGTCACCGGCCAAGCTCTGGGAGGAGGCAGGCATGGGCACGCGCACCCATCGCGACTTGCCGGCGTTCTTTCGCGGCAGCGCCTTTCAGCCCACCGAGCTCGTCACGGTTGAGACCAGCCACACAATCAGTGTGCAGGATCTGACACGCCGTACCCTCACCTACTCGTCGTCATCGCCGGAGGCGTTGGGCGAGAATGCAGAGGCGATGCTGTGCGATGTCGGGGAGCACCTGGCTCCCTTCATCCGCGACGGCGTCATCGCCGAGACCATCGTCTCGACGGCGCAGATCGTGAAACGCTAGAGCTCATCTGCCGAAAGAAGGGAAGCAAGGCGATCCAGACAACGCCGCCGCAAGACCTGGATCGCCCGCCGTTCTTTCCGTTCCTCAATCGACTCGAATCCGACGCGACCGATCGCGCAGCCGCGGAGCGGCCGTGCTGAACGCAGTCGAGCAGTCGTCGTCGTTCTCACCGTCGAGCAGCGGAGCACCACAGTGCCGGCACATGCGCGCCGACATCGACGACGCCTTGCCGCTCGCCAGGACCTGACGGTAATTCGCCAGATCGATGACGTTGCGGGGCGACGTTATGTGTTTTTCAACCATGGCTGTTCCTCGCGGCTAACATGCTGCTTATCGCAGACAAGTTTCGCGCAAACGTTCAGCCCACTGCTCAAATTTTACCGGAGGAATTGGGGCGGCGGGCACACATCACGGCGCGGCCTCAATCCCGCTCTATTCTGCGACACCAACCACCGTGTCTCGTTGAACAGCGTAAGGTCTCGGTAGGTATCAAAGCCACTTCTTCCACTTGAAGAGCCAGTACGGGACGATCGCGGCGGCGAGCATCATCACCAGCGCCATCGGATAGCCGTGGACCCATTCGAGTTCCGGCATCGCCTTGAAATTCATGCCGTAGATCGAGGCGATCAGCGTCGGCGGCATCAGGACAACGGCCATGACCGAAAACAGCTTGATGATGTTGTTCTGCTCGAGATTGACGACGCCGAGCATGGCGTCGAGCACGAAGGTGATCTTGCTGGAGAGATAAGAGGCGTGGTCGGTCAGCGAGGCGACGTCGCGCTGCATGGTCTTGAGCTGCTCGCGCATGTCCTTCGACCATTTCACGCCCTCCACCACCGCGGAGAGGAAGGTGACGACGCGGCCGATCGACACCAGGCTTTCGCGAACCTTCGAGGTCAGGTCGCCCTTGCGGCCGATCGAGATCAGGATCTGGGAATATTGCTTGGCGTGGCCGTGGCGCTCGCTCTCGGGCTCGAAGATGTCGTGCGAGACCTGGTCGATCTCCGCGCCGCAGCGCTCCAGGATGTCGGCGCAGCGGTCGATCACGGCGTCCAGCAGTTCCATCAGCACCATCTCGCCGGTGATCGCGGGCGTGCAGGAACGGGCCAGCTTGGCCTCGACCAGCGCAAACGGCTTGGGCTGGTCGTAGCGCACCGTCACCAGGCGATGGTCGCCGAGAATGAAGGTCACAGCCGTGGTCCGGGGCATGTCGGTGTCGGACTGGCACATCAGCGTCGCCGTCATGTAGCGCGCGCTGTTCTCGATATAGAGCCGGCTGGAGATCTCGATCTCCTGCATGTCCTCTCGGGTCGGGATCGCAATGCCCGAGAGCCGCTCCACCGCCTTGTCCTCAGCCGCGGTCGGGTTGACCAGGTCGATCCACACCGCATGCTCTGGAACCGCCGCGAGGTCTTCGACAACCGCTTTCTTGAGGGAGGAGTCGGAGGGAACGAACACAGAAAACATGCACAACTCCAGCAGGGTCCTGCGACAGACTGACAGCCCTTAGCGCGATTCTGACAAGTTCATGATGACAAGCACATTAACGGGGCGTTTGCATTTGTGGCGGCGCCGTGGCCCAACCGTGGCACGGAATCGACAGTCGGGCGTGCTTTGCCTAAAAACCAGCACAGGAGCGCAAAACTTGCGGCAAAAAAGCCACAGCTCGGCTCTTGCAGCGCGGGAAAAGGTCCGAAACGCTGGAATTGTGGCAGATTTCAACGATAATAGGGCCCAACGGAGTCGTGGTTTGGGCGCGTCTCAAGCCCCGCGAAAGCTAGTTGTTGTCGATTGGAATCAAATCATGTCGTCGCTGAAAGTTATGCTGGGTATTTTGGCCGCTGGCCTGATGCTGTCGGGCTGCATGCAGGCCACACATTTTGAAGCGACCGACACCAAGGCCTTCAAGCCGAAGGACAAGGAACTCCTCGCCAAGGTCCGGTACGAGAACACCCCCGTCGCCGAGCCGTTCCGCCGCGCCATCGTCGACTACCACCGCAAGGAATCGCCGGGCTCGATCGTGGTCGATTCCGACAACCATTACCTCTACTGGGTCATGGATGGCGGCAAGGCGATCCGCTACGGCATCACCGTCGGCGAAGAAGCCATGGCCTGGTCGGGCATTGCCAAGGTTGGCAGCATGACCGAGTGGCCGGCCTGGCATCCGACCCCGGGCGAGATTTCGCGACTGGGCGTGCCGACCTACGTTGCACCGGGTCCGGACAATCCGATGGGCTCCCGCGCGATGTATCTCTACTCCGGCGGCAAGGACACGCTGTTCCGCATTCACGGCACCAACCAGCCGGAATATATCGGCGCCTCGATCTCGTCGGGCTGCATCCGCCTAACCAACGAGGACGCGATCGACCTCTATGGCCGCGTCAAGGTCGGCACCATTGTCGTGGTGCTCGAGCCGAAGCATGGCGACTCGCCCTACAATTCGCGCCTCGCGCTCGGCGGCAGCCAGACGGGCCAGGCGGGCAGCTACTGATCGCTTCCTGCTCTCGGACATTCAAAAGCGCCGGCTTTACCGGCGCTTTTTTGTTGCCGGCTTGTGCGGCTCGGCTTTGCTGCCATTGGCGGCCGACTTGTCCGCGGGCGCAGGGGATTTCTTCGCCGCCTCGTCATCAGCTCCATCCTTAGCTTCATCCTTGGCTCCATCCTTGCCCTCAGGCCTGGCCGCGACCTCGCGCGGCGGCGCCTCCTCGGGCCGTCCCGCCGGCAGCAACGGGGCGACCTGCGGCAGGGGATCCCAGACGTTCCACTGACAAATCCGGTAGTCGTTGCGCCGCTGCGCCAGGTCGAGATGGATGTGGTCCTCGTGATACCAGTCCGAGCCCGGACCGAGCACGGTGGAAAAGCGCGCGCAGACTGAATGCAGCACGCGCTCGCGCACATCGCGCGGCATGCCGCGGTCGGTCAGGCCGATCGACCGCCCGTTGGCGAGCTTGATGGCGCGGACGTCGAGCGCGTTGGCCTTGCCGTGCTCGGACAGCATCGCGCCGGCGATGCGGTTACGGCCTCGGCATTCGAAGCTGTCGAAATTGTCGAGGTCGCTGATGGTCGAGCCGAGGCTCGCCGCCAGCGGCACCATGTCCTTGCGCACCCAATCGGCGATCGCGGAGGCCATGGTGCAGCGGAGGATCGCCGCCGGCTTGACCGCCACCTTGCGCTTGTCCGGCAGCACGATCGCCTCCAGCCGCACCAGATCCTCGCCGCCGCAGGCGCCGGGGCCGCGAATATCGGGAATGGACGGCGCGACGGCGATCTCCTCGGTCAAGGCGAGCCGGCAGACCGAGAGCTGCTTCTCGGGCGGCGGCGCGGCCTCGACGGGCTTGGTCGCGCTCGGCTTGTCTGCGGAAGGCTTCCCCTCTGCCTCCGGCGCGGCCTCGTCCGTTGCTTGGGGGGCCTCCTCCGGACGGGGCTTTGGTAGCGGTATCCTGGCGGAGTGCACCTTCGCGCGCGGCCGTGGTGTACCAAGACCGAAGATATCCAGCGGCGTAGCATATTTTCGCGCTTCTGCCCGCTCCGCCAGCACAAGCGACAGCCCGAGCGCAGCGGTAACCATTGCCGCGCCTGCGGACATATAGCCGCGACAAGACCATTTGCGGCGAAAGTCCGGCAGGCTAAAACTCATGACAATTCTTTGGCCCAGCGCTGAGAGCTATAAAAAGTCCAGCCCACCTCGGAGGAATGTCTGAATGCTTGGTTTGATGCAAGATTGGCCCCTGCTCTGCCACCGGATCATCGAACACGCCGCCAAGATTCATGGCAAGCAGGAGGTCGTTACGCGATCGGTCGAGGGACCGATCCATCGCACCACCTACGGTGAAATCCACAAGCGGGCGCTCAAGGTCTCGCAGGTGCTGGAGCGAGACGGCATCAAGCTCGGCGACCGTGTCGCAACGATCGCCTGGAACACCTGGCGCCATCTCGAGGTCTGGTACGGCATCATGGGGATCGGCGCCATCTGCCATACCGTCAATCCCCGCCTTTTCCCCGAGCAGATCGCCTGGATCATCAACCATGCGCAGGACCGCATCGTGATGACCGACCTCACCTTCGTTCCGGTCCTGGAGAAGATCGCCGACAAGCTGCCAAGCGTGGAACGCTACGTCGTGCTCACCGACAAGGCGCATTTGCCTGAGACCACGCTGAAGAATGTGGTCGCCTACGAGGACTGGATCGCGGAGGCCGACGGCAAATTCGAATGGAAGGACTTTGACGAGAACACGGCCGCCGCGATGTGCTACACATCCGGCACCACGGGCGATCCGAAGGGTGTTCTGTATTCGCATCGCTCCAACGTGCTGCACGCGCTGATGGCGAACAATGTCGATGCGCTCGGCACCAGCGCGTCCGAGACAATGCTGCCGGTGGTGCCGCTGTTCCATGCCAATAGCTGGGGCATCGCCTTCTCGGCCCCCTCGCAAGGCACCAAGCTGGTCATGCCCGGCGCCAAGCTCGACGGCGCCTCCGTCTACGAGCTGCTCTCGACCGAGAAGGTGACGCACACGGCGGGCGTGCCCACGGTGTGGCTGATGCTGCTGCAGCACATGGCCGCCAACAATCTGAAGCTGCCGGCTTTGAAGATGGTGATCTGCGGCGGCTCGGCGATGCCGCGCTCGATGATCAAGGCCTTTCTCGACATGGGCTCGAACGTGCGCCACGCCTGGGGCATGACCGAGATGAGCCCGATCGGCAGCGTCGCGGCGCTGAAGCCGCCGTTCCAGAATGCGACCGGCGAGGCGCGGCTCGACGTGCTGCAGATGCAGGGCTATGCGCCCTTTGCGGTGGAGATGAAGATCACCGACGACGCCGGCAAGGAGCTGCCCTGGGACGGCAAGACCTTCGGCCGTCTCAAGGTCTCCGGCCCCGCCGTTGCCAAGGCCTATTACCGCGTCGACAGCAACATCCTCGACGAGGAAGGCTTCTTCGACACCGGTGACGTCGCGACCATCGACGAGGCCGGCTACATGCGGATCACCGACCGTTCCAAGGACGTGATCAAGTCCGGCGGCGAATGGATCTCCTCGATCGACCTCGAAAACCTCGCGGTCGGCCATCCCGCCGTGGCGGAGGCCGCCGTGATCGGCATCTATCATCCCAAATGGGACGAGCGGCCGCTGCTGATCGTGCAGCTCAAGCAGGGCCAGCAGGCCAGCCGCGAGGACATCCTGAAGTTCATGGACGGCAAGATCGCCAAATGGTGGATGCCTGATGACGTCGCCTTCGTCGAAGGCATTCCGCACACCGCGACCGGCAAGATCCTGAAGACCGCACTACGCGACCAGTTCAAGGATTACCGTTTCCCGAACGCGGCGGCGTAGGCGTCCTGCCACCCTCCCCTGGAGGGCGTGAGCGCTCGACGCATTGAAGCCTCCACAACGTCATGGCCGGGCTTGTCCCGGCCATCCACGCCTTGCCCCGCGGCACGGAGAACGTGGATGCCCGGGCATAGGCGAGCGGAAGCGACGCCGTCCTTCGGACGGCTATGCCCGGGCATGACGGTCGGGGCGCATGCGGAACCCTTGAATTTGCCCCCGGGCCGTGGTCTCAACGGCCCATCGTCGCGCCAAATCGGCCGACATCGCCCAAAACCCCGGCAGAGCTTCACCCGATGGCCCGCAGGTTTTCCGCTCCCTATCAGTCGGAGCCCGTGTCCAGCCTCGCGAGCTGGGCGCGTAATCTGGCCGTGTTCGCGGTGGTGGCGGTGGTGGTCTCGATCATCATCGTCCGCTTCGACTTCCTGGAGATGAAACCGGCGCTGATGACGTTCTTCGGCGGGCTCGCGATCGCCGGCCTCTCGATCCTGTTTGGGCTCGCGGGCTTTGCCGCGATCTGGCAGAACGGCTCGCGCGGCATGGGGCGCATCCTGCTCGCCTTCCTCATCAACGGCGCGATCCTCGCTTATCCCGCTTATCTCGCCCTGCAGTACCGCAAGCTGCCCCCGATCTACGACATCACCACCAACCCGATCGACCCGCCGCGCTTCGACGCGCTCGCGCACCTGCGCACCGGCGATGGCACCAACACCGCGGTCTATGCCGGCCTCTATTCGGCCGAGCAGCAGCGCCAGTTCTACCCGGACATCGAGCCGATCGAGCTCGAGATCCCGGTCGATCGGGCCTACGCGATCGCGCGCCAGCTCGTCATCAAGCGCAAATGGCTCGTCATCGACGAGCGCGAGCCGCAGCCGCCGCGCCGTGTCGGCCGCATCGAGGCGGTGGCACGGACGCCGATCATGGGGTTCCGCGAGGACATCTCGATCCGGGTCGTGCCCGATGGTGACGATTCCCGCGTCGATATCCGCTCGGCGTCGCGCTATTTCGACAGTGATCTCGGCAGCAACGCCGCGCGCGTCAAAAAATTCATCGACGATCTCAACACCGCCGCCGACGCCGACGCGCTGAAACCGGTGAAGAAGACGCCGGTCGCGCCGCCGAAGGCACCGGCGAAGACGGTGAAGAAGTAGCCCCGCTGTCATTCCAGGACGATGCGCAGCATCCGGCCCGGAATGACGAGAAGCTAGGCCCCCGCCATTCGATACGTTCCACCGATCACGGGATCGCCGTCCGTCGTCACCACGCCGCGCGCGACCAGATCTTCCAGATGCGCCAGGACCGAATAGCCGGCGGCCGTCGTCAGCCTGGGATCGATGCCGATATAGATCGCGCGCACCATGGTCGGGATATCGGCCTCGCCCTTGGCTAGGCGATGCAGGATCGAGGCTTCACGCGCCTTGCGGTGGCGGATCAGGAAGCGCACGAAGCGCTGGCCGTCCGGGATCTCCGGGCCGTGGCCGGAGAAATACAGATGCTCCTCGCGCGCGGCGAGGCGGTCGAGCGACTCCATGTAGTCGATCATCGAGCCATCGGGCGGCGCCACGATCGAGGTCGACCAGCCCATCACGTGATCGCCGACGAAGTTGAATTTCCGTTCGGGCCAGGCGAAAGCGAGATGATTGGCGGTGTGGCCGGGCGTCGCCACGGCCTCCAGACGCCAGCCGGCACCCTCGACGACGTCGCCATGGGCGATCCTGATATCGGGCGCGAAATCGCGGTCGGCGCCGGACTCCGGATTGTGCTTCTCGCTCTCGAAGCGCGGGCGAGAGGCACGGTGCGGGCCCTCGGCATAGACGGGCGCGCCGGTCGCCTGCTTGATCCGTGCCGTGTTCGGCGAATGGTCGCGATGGGTGTGGGTGACGAAGATATGGCTCACCGTCTCACCGCGCACGGCAGCGAGCAGCGCCACCGCATGCGCCTCGTCGTCCGGGCCGGGATCGATGATCGCGACGTTGCCTTGGCCTACGATGTAGCTGACCGTGCCGGTGAAGGTGAACGGGCTCGGATTGTTACAGAGCACGCGCCGCACGCCGGGACGGACTTCCTCGACGACACCGGCTTTGAGCGGAAAGTTGCGGTTGAACGGGATGTCGTCGTTGTCGGACATGGGACTTCCTGTGCACTGCAGCCCCAACCCTCGCCGTCATCCCCCGCGAAAGCGGGGTATCCAGTACGCCGCGGCGCCTGAGGCGAAGGCGAGGTCTCTGGGATACTGGATCGCCCGCCCCCAGTGCGCAATTGCGCACAAGGCGGGCGATGACAGCGGAGCAAACTAGCCGCGGCCGAAGAACGCTGCGACTAGAAAAACGCCTGGATGCCCGTGATCGCACGTCCCAGGATCAGGGCGTGGACGTCGTGAGTCCCCTCGTAGGTGTTGACGGTCTCGAGGTTATGGACGTGGCGCATCACGTGGTACTCGGCGGAGATGCCGTTGCCGCCGTGCATGTCGCGCGCGACGCGGGCGATATCGAGGGCCTTGCCGCAATTGTTGCGCTTCATGATCGAGATCATCTCGGGGGCAAACTTGCCCTCGTCCATCAGACGGCCGACGCGAAGCGAACCCTGGAGGCCCAGCGCGATCTCGGTTTCCATGTCCGCCAGCTTCTTCTGCACGAGCTGGGTCGCGGCGAGCGGCTTGCCGAACTGCTTGCGATCGAGCGTGTACTGGCGGGCGCGATGCATGCAGTCCTCGGCGGCGCCGAGCGCACCCCAGGAGATGCCGTAGCGGGCGCGGTTGAGGCAGCCGAACGGGCCCTTGAGGCCGGACACGTTGGGCAGCAGCGCGTCCTCGGGAACCACGACGCCGTCCATCACGACCTCACCGGTGATCGAGGCGCGCAGCGACAGCTTGCCGCCGATCTTCGGCGCGGAGAGGCCCTTCATGCCCTTTTCCAGCACGAAGCCGCGGATCTGGTTGTCGTGCTCGGCCGACTTGGCCCAGACCACGAACACGTCGGCGATCGGCGCGTTCGAGATCCACATCTTGCTGCCGGTCAGGCGATAGCCATCCGAGACCTTCTCGGCGCGGGTCTTCATGCCGGCCGGATCGGAGCCGGCGTCGGGCTCGGTGAGACCGAAGCAGCCGACCCATTCGCCGCTGGCGAGCTTCGGCAGGTACTTCTTGCGCTGGTTCTCGTCGCCATAGGCGTAGATCGGGTACATCACCAGCGAGGACTGCACCGAGTTCATCGAGCGATAGCCGGAATCGACCCGCTCGATCTCGCGCGCGACGAGGCCGTAGGCGACGTAGCTCGCATTGGCACAGCCATATTCCTCAGGCAGCGTAATGCCGATCAGGCCGAGCTCGCCCATCTCGTTGAAGATCTCGCGGTCGGTCTTCTCCTCGAGATACGCCTTGGTGACGCGCGGCAGCAGCTTGTCCTGAGCATAGGCGCGCGCGGTGTCGCGCACCATCCGCTCGTCTTCGGTGAGCTGCTCGTCGAGCAGGAACGGATCGTCCCATTGGAAAGAAGCCGCAGCCGGCTTGTCCTTGGTCTGAGGGCGCACGCTCATGAAACGTCCTTTCGTCTGGTTCCGTCAAAATTTGCCCGACAAAGTAAAGCGCCGCGGCAACAAGTGCAATTGCGTTGCAGATGGATGGCTCTGCGTGGACCCCGGGGATGCGCAGCGCGCGCCCCCGGAATGACAGCGCTAGCTTTCAAGCTGCTCGTTGGCGACAATCTCGATGCCGAAGCCTGACAGGCCCTTGTAGTCGTGCACCGACGAGGTGAGGTGGCGGATCGAGGTGACGCCGAGATCGCGCAGGATCTGCGCGCCGACACCGACCTCGCGCCACTGGCGGTTGCGGTCCGCCTCGCTCGCGCTCTCATCGGGCAGCGGGGCAACGGGGACACCGGCGGCTCCGTCACGCAGGTAAACCAAGACGCCACGGCCGGACTTCTTGAAGTGCTCGAGCACTGCCGCCATGCGCTTATGGCCGGTGAAGATGTCCTTGACGATGTTGGGCTTGTGGAAGCGCGTCAGCACGTTCTTGCCGTCGCCGACGCCGTTATAGACGAACGCGACGTGGGCGATGGAATCGAACGGCGAGCGGTAGGCATAGCCCTGAAGCGGCCCGATCGGGCTGTCGGTGACGAAGGTCGAGACCCGCTCGATCAGCTTCTCGCGCACCTGGCGGTAGGCGATCATGTCGGCGATGGTGACATGCTTGAGCTTGTGCTGGGCCGCAAAGCGGGCGACCTGCTCGCCCTTCATCACGCTGCCGTCGTCGTTCATGAGTTCGCTGATGACGCCGACCGGCGGCAGGCCGGAGAGCTTGCACAGGTCGACCGCGGCCTCGGTATGGCCGGAGCGCAAGAGCACGCCGCCGTCCTTGGCAATCAGCGGGAAGATGTGGCCCGGGCGGGCAAAATCGTTGGCGCCGACATTGGGATTGGACAGCGCGCGGCAGCACGAGGCGCGCTCTTCGGCCGAGATGCCGGTGCCGCCGTCGGGCTTGTAGTCGATCGAGACCGTGAATGCGGTGGTGTGCGCGGAATCGTTGTGGGCCACCATCGGATCGAGCCGGAGGCGGCGCGCGTCCTCGGTGGTCACCGGCGCGCAGACGATGCCGGAGGTATGGCGGATGATGAACGCCATCTTCTCGGCGGTACAGAGCGAGGCGGCGACGATCAGATCGCCCTCGCCCTCGCGGTCCTCGTCGTCGGTGACGACCACGAGCTCACCCCGGGCAAAGGCCTGCAAGACTTCCTGAACGTTATCGGGCATTTCCCAATCTCTATCGGTTATGGCCGGGAGGCTTCGCCGGACGCCTTAGCCGGACTTGGCCCCAAGCGCTAGTGTCCTGGACGCAACCGCATATGCCTGATGGCGGGCCGGCCCGCGGGTCTAAGGCTTGCACCGAAGATACCAGGGATATAGGCGCACACGGCCCGGACGGAAAGCGGCCGCGCCGCCTTCAGGGCAGCACTTCGCGCCGCTCGCCGAGCCGGACATCGAGCTCGGCCCGCTTGTCGGCCAGCAGGCCAGCCTGGGCGGCTTCGATCACGGTAAACAGCTCATGAGCGTCGCTGAGCCGGGTCACCGTGACGTAGCTGGCGCCGGCCGCGTAGAGCTCGCTCACATCCGACAAAAGATCGGCCGTGGCCACGATCATGGCGGTCGGGTTGAGGGTACGGACGTGGCGGACCAGCTTCTCGTTGCTGGCGCCCTTGAGAAGGGCGTCCGGCACGCTGAGGATGATCATCTCGGACTTGCCGACGCCGGCATGGAGCAGCGTGTCGGCGCTGCTGATGTCACCATAGATCACGTGCAGGCCGCGCGACAGCAGCGTCTTGTACACATTGGGATTGAAGTCGATCACGGTGATCTGCTCGAGCAGCACCGGCGCCTGCCGTTCGATCTCGGCCAGCAGCGCGCTCGCCGCACGGAAAAAGCCGAGGATGACGATGCGGCGGGCCTCGCCGTGGCCGCCCTCGTGCCCCTCCTCGGCGTGGCCGTTGCCATGGTCGAGGTCGCGCAGGCCGATCCGCTTCAGGGGGCCGATCGCCCAGCGGGTGATCTCGTCGCTGCGGGTCATCACGAAGGTCGAGAGCACCGCCAGCACCACGAAGGCAAAGGAGGCCGCGTTCGCCGTTTCGGCCGCAATGTGATGGTCGGCGACGCCGGTCTGGATCACCACCAGCGAGAACTCGGAGATCTGCGCGAGGTTAAGGGCCGGCAGCAGGCTGGCGCGCAGGCCCTGCTTCATCAGGTAGAGCGGGGCGAAGGTGGTGACGAGGCGGCTCACCACCGTGAACGCCGCGATCATCAAGGCAAGCCCGATCACGGAGAGGCCCGGCACGGGAATGGTCATGCCGAGCGCGACAAAGAACAGCGTGATGAAGAAGTCGCGGAGCGTGGTGACCTTGGCGGTGACGTCGAGGGCGTAAGGGAAGGTCGAGAGCGAAACGCCGGCGATCAGCGCACCCATCTCGCGCGAGAGTGAGAGCCGCTCCGCGGTCTCGGCGACGAGGAAGCACCAGGCGAGCGCGCCAAGCAGGATCAGCTCGGGGCGGCGGGCAATCTGATGGAATAGGCGCGGCAGCACGTAGCGGCTGACCAGCAGCGCGGCGGCGACCAGCACCGCGACGCGGCCGATCGACAGCAGGATGACGCTGACCTCGAGATTGGCGAGGCTCGGCTGCACCGCCAGGAACAGGATGGCGAAGATGTCCTGGAGCACCAGCACACCGAGCGTGATGCGGCCGGGCAGCGTGTCGAGCTCGCGCTTCTCGTAGAGCACCTTGACGATGATCACAGTGCTCGACAGTGCGCAGGCGACGCAGAGATAGACCGCATCGAAATGCCCACCGCCGAGCGACAGGCCGATGCCGACGAAGAACAGCACCCCGAGCAGGCAGCCGCCGATGAGCTGGCCGCCCGCCGCGAACAGGATCACCTTTCCCGCCCGCACGATCTTCTTCAGGTCGATCTCGAGCCCGATCATGAACAGCATGAAGATCAGGCCGAGCTCGGAGATGACACTGATCGATTCCTGCGATTTGACCCAGCCGGCACCGAATGGACCTATGCAGAAGCCGGCGATAAGGTAGGCCAGGATCAGCGGCTGCCGGGAGAAATGGGCGAGCAGGCCCAGCATCCAGGCAAACAGAATACAGAGAGTGATGTCGCGAATGAGTTCGTGCATACCAAATTGGTCCGTTTTGCCGCACCCTAGGGCCAGGTTGCGGCGCGGCAAGCGAGCAATTCGTCACATGCGAGCAGGGCTTTTCGCAGGAATGCTGCTATGTCCCCTCGCCTCTGCCGCGCCCGCAGCCGCGCAATCCAAGGTCAATATCGAACAAAACTTTGCCGATTCGCTCACCACACTGCCGAAGGAGGAACTCGCTGTCTCCGGTGGGTTCTATGTGCCCGCCTATTCCAGCGTCGCGATGAGCCAGGGCAAACTACGTGTCGACTTCTCGGTGACGCTGAGCGTTCACAACGCCTCCGAGACCCAGCCACTGGTGGTCAAACGCATCGCCTATTTCGACACCGCAGGCAAGCAGGTCGAGACCTACCTGAAGGGTCAGGTGGCGCTGAAGCCTCTGGCCACCGTCTCCATCTTCATTCCGACCGACGATGTGCGCGGGGGGACCGGGGCCAATTTCCTTGTCGACTGGGCCGCAACAGGCGAGATCGCCGAGCCCGTGGTCGAGGCCTTGATGGTTGGCGGCGTCGCCAATGCGCATTACGCTTTCATCAGCCAAGGCCGTCCAACGAGGACGGCCGGCAAGAAGTAAGGCACGCCGGCGCAAGGCCGGTCGCTCAACAAGAACAAAACGAGGAACGCTCCCATGACGTCCAGCTTCGATTTCGCGCCCCTGTTTCCCGCAGGGCTGCCGGCCCCTTCCGCGCGCTGGACGGGCCTCGCCAAGTACAGTTTTGTCGGTGGCAACAACGACTCCGAGCAGTTGCCGCTCGACGGCCTGATCGAGGCGACCAATTCCGCCCTGCAAAAGGAAGGCCGCTCGCTCGCGACCTACGGCCTGGCGCACGGGCCGCAGGGCTATTTGCCCTTGCGCGAATTCCTGGTGACAAAACTGAAGCGCGACGCCGGCATCAACTGCACCGTCGACGACCTCCTGATCGTCTCCGGCTCGCTCCAGGCGCTCGACCTCGTCAACGCAACGCTGCTGACACGCGGCGATACCGTGATCTTCGAGCAGGACAGCTATCAGGGCTCGTTGACCCGCCTGGCGCGGCTCGGGGTCAACGTCGTCGGCATCCCCCTCGACAAGGACGGCATGCGTATGGATGTGCTGGCCTCGACGCTGGCCGATTTGAAAAGCCGCGGCATCCGGCCGAAATACATCTACACCATCCCGACCGTGCAGAACCCGACCGGCAGCATCATGCCGGAGAGCCGCCGCACCGAACTGGTGCGGCTCGCGGCCGAATATGGCGTGCCCATCTTCGAGGACGATTGCTACGCCGATCTCGTCTGGTCGGGGCAGCGGCCACCGGCGATCCACGCGATGAGCCCGAACGGCGGCGTGATCCATATCGGCTCGTTCTCGAAATCGATCGCACCGGCGCTGCGCGTCGGCTTCATCGTCGCGCCCTGGGATGTGATGTCGCGGATGCTGGCGCTGAAGACGGATGCAGGCTCCGGCGCGCTGGAGCAGATGGTGCTGGCCGCCTATTGCAAGCCGCATTTCTCGACCCACGTGCCCGCGTTGACGAAGGCGCTGCGCACCAAGCTCGATACGCTGATGGAGGCGCTGAACGAGCAATTCGGGACGGCGGCCGAGTTCGAGGAGCCCAAGGGCGGCATCTTCCTGTGGGTGAAGCTGCCCGACCAGGTCGATACGCTAAAACTCTATCAGGCCGCGCTCGCCGCCGGCGTGTCGATCAATCCGGGGCCGGAATGGTCGACCAACAAGCCCCATTCCCGCTCGCGGCTCAGGCTGTGCTTTGCGAGCCCCTCGCATCAGCAGATCCGTGAGGGCGTCGCCGTGCTGGCCGAGGTGTGCCGCAAGGAGTTCGGCGTGCCGGCCCGCAGCGCCAACGTGGAGAAGCGGGCCTAAGGCTCGCTCTAGGCCACCTGAGGCTGGCTGCCGTGGATCGCGGAAGCCAGCCGCAGCAGCAGGACGATCGAGACGTTGCCCTTGCCGGCCTCGATCTGGGCGATGTAGCGCTCGGAAATCCCGGAGCGGCGGGCCAGCTCCCGGCGTGACAGTTCGCAGCGCGCGCGCGAGGACCTCAAGCGCTCGCCCAGTTCGGCCAGGAACGCGGTCTCGGAATAAGGCGGCACGGCACAGCTCCCCGGCAGTACTTCGCCCGCGAAATCCACGACTTGATTCAGCATCGCTCTCACCAACTTCGCCTTCGGGAGCGCCATCCTACCCTTGATACGACCGGCCTCATTGACGCGGATCAAATTCGCGCGCGATTGCCAGCTCGCGTGGACGATCGCGCGCGGGATGCTACACTTGGACTTGTTCGAGGCGGGGTTTTTCAGGACATGACGCGTTGTCTAGGCTGCTGGATCGCGGCGGCGATGCTGTGGATTGCGTTCACGCCAGCGGCCGGCGCCGAGACGCTTGCGGCGACGGTCGAGCAATGGGGCCTGCTGGGCTCGTGGGCAGTCGATTGCGCGGCCCGGCCGGACCGCGACAAGGGCTCGCTTTTGACTTACGAGATCAGGAAGGACGGCCGGGTGATGTACCGGCGCGATTTCGGCGAGGCCAGGGACGAGAACGAAGTGGTGTCCGCCACGGTCGAAGCCGAGGGCCTGCTCAATGTGATGGTTTACTTCCCCTCGCTGCACCAGGCGCGTGAATTCGGGCTGCTGCTGGCGAAGGATGGCAGCCTGCGCGCGATCTACAATCGCAGCGAGCGCGGTGTGTACACGATCAGGGACGGCAAATACGTCGCGACAGGCGCGCCGACACCTTCACAGCAACGCTGCGATTGAGCATCACGTTTGAGCATGATCGCTCGGAAAACCGCTTCGCACTTTTCCGAATCGTGCTCTGTCTGAACATCCATTCAGAATTCTCTTCCAGTTCCTCCGGAACGTTCGCACACATGCGCCGTTCTCATGTGCATTGCATTGGAGGAGGACATCTTGAAGAAGCTTGGTTATGTGGTTGCGGCTCTCGGCGCGCTCGCGATCGTTGCACCGACGATGGCGAATGCCGAAACGGTGGTGATCAAGAACGGCTACCATCATGGCTACGGCGCCCGCGCCGAAATGCGCGAGCATCGCGACCACGGCTGGCATCGCGGCTGGCACCATCACGACCGGGTCGTCGTGGTCAAGCGCGGTCACCGTCACCATTGGGATTGATGCGTAACGCATTATGGAAATGGCCCCTCGCGGGGCCATTTCTTTGCGTTCTTTCTTCCTTCCCCCCTTGTGGGAGAAGGTGGCGCGAAGCGCCGGATGAGGGGTTGCTTCAGCGCATTCAATGAGAATTGGACTCGCGGATGGAGACCCCTTGTAAGTCGAAGCGCCGCAGGTCTGCTATTGTAGACGTTGCGGTGACGGACGGGAGCCCGCAAACCCCCAGGTCGTTGCAGGCCGT